>NZ_JBKQBJ020000009.1:0-229852 GCF_046825355.2 Flavobacterium sp. C3NV
ATTAATTTTAGCTCCAGTTTTCCTTCTTTACAAGATATCAATAAAGTAAATAGTAGAACTATTAGAATATTATTTTTCATTTCAATTATCTTTGAATATTATAAAAAAATCTAGGATAAATCTTATCCTAGATTTTTTAATCTCTATTTATTTCCATTTTAAAATATCACTCAAATCCAGAAGTGTTTAACTTTCTGCTATTTAAAATCTAATTTTCTGATAGTTTCTATTTAATAAAACTGGCTTTCCTACAGAGAGAACTTGCATTTTTTCGCAACTAAATTCGATACTCTCATCTTCATAATCTTGAATATAAAAATTTATTTGTTCCAGCCCATCTTCAGAAACATCTACAATATCAAAACCTGATACAAAATGCAATCCCGAACCACTAAAATTAAATTTTACATTTTTTACATTTTCAAAACTAAGTATAAGTTCAATAAAACTTTGATTTAAATCTGGCCACATTACTCTGTTATCTCGTGATTGAAAATAGCAACTTACTTTTAAACCATTTGATTCCACCGCATCTCATTTATATAATATATCACTTGGTTTCCAATGACTATTTTTATCTATAATATCTTCCAATTTATTTATGCTTTTTATAACTTTTTTTTAAGTTAGATACCTTTCTCTTCCAAAACTCGACCGTATAGCGTGAATTTGCAATCCGAGCAATTGGGGGCGCGGAAGCTGAGGAACACTTCATAGAGCTGAGTAACTATGTTCCTCTTATAAGTTCCTTAAAATTTTTGGCTTTTTTAATATTTTCTACCCACTTTAATTTATAGTCGTTTACTTCAAGATCACTTATTCGAGTTAACATGAGATCTCTCAAATCATCCAAATTAACTGTTTCATCCAATACTTCAAATATCATTTCATATTTAGATTTTACAAAAAAAGTCCTCCAGTTGCACTTTCTTTTTTCAAGTCTAATAATTTTATAAATAGCTCCTTTACTGTCAATAATCTTATGACTTAACCTTAGTTTCTCAAACAAATCATAAGATTTATTACAAAAGTAAACATCATAAAATATTATTTCGCTTACATTTTCCAGATTCCATTCATTTATCGAAATATCTAAAACAGGAAAAATGATTTTATTAATATGATCTTTCATAGATCTTTATTGTTGTTTGATCCCGCGCTCACGTACGAATCTTTTCGTGTGGCGCGATCTACTTAAACAACCAGCCAACCCACAACAGCAAAACTTATAAAATATAAGCCTTCAGGATTATGGAATTTATAATTTCTGCTCATTTTTTAAATATTAAAATCGATATTCTGAACCTTAATCAGCATGCCGCCACACGAAAGGATTGGTGCGGGAGCGGGGCGAAGTCAGAGACATTCGCACAGCAACTATGATGAAGAACTTCGCAGAGCGGGATAATTTGAAAACTGACTGTTACCTGTATTTTTTATTACTTTATTATTAACCAGTCTATTATTGTTTTTTTATCATTATCTATGACAACTCCAATCGAATATCCATGATAAATATTTTGATTAGATTTAAAATATTTATCATATTTCTCTTTTAAATAAATACCTTTCATTTCATTTTTTATGAAAAAAAAAATGTTTTTACTTAAATAATTCTTTGGGATAATTAAGCTATCGTTAACATTGGGCAATATTTTTTCATTACATAGATTACAACTATTAATATTTTCATTAGGAATGTATTTGATACAGTTATCTCTTGATGGAATAATTTCTTTGTACTCTTTTTGAATTTTTAGAACCTTTTTATCGTACTCATCTTTTGAATAACTTTTTCCAATAAAAACACCGCAAAATCCTTCTGCTTCTATAGAATAAGGATACCTAATATGCATGATATCGCTTTCGTTTATTTGTTTATCATTTATTAGAAATTGAGAATTAACTTCAGCAGATATCTCATTAGAAAAATCTCTATAGGCATTAATTTTTCTTGAATCATTACATCCAAATAATATTAAGAATATAAAATAGTACTTTTTCATTTTAAAAGATATAAATATTTTGATAAATTCCCTCCAGGGTATGATTGTTCACTTCTATGAATAGTCTCAAAAGTTGCAGAAGGATATAAAAATCCCCCCATACCTTTCATAAAGTTCGAAAACCAGCTATTGGTATATTCGAAGGTTTTATAGAAGATTTGTTTAGTGGTACTTAACCCAAAGTCCACATCTAATATTTTTGAAGAAGCAGTAGATCTAAATAAATTTTTTTCCAAAACCCACTTTGTTTTACCCCATATCTCTGTTCGATACGTATTTTTTACCGTTACTGTTCCTGAGGGAGTTACTGCACTTACTGCAGTCTGCTGAACCTCCTCCACTATAGCATCTTCAGGAACTTTAATATACTTTTCTTTTTGCTTTTCAGATAGCGTTTCATATTCATCATCAAATATGCTATAATCTCCTATCTTATGCATTGCATGATTCAATGCACTCACCACAAGACCAGTAGCAGCACCCTGCCAGAAATTACCTCCAGTAAGCGCAGCACCAGCACCACCAGAAACAGTACCAAAGGCAATCATACCTACTCCGCTACTTGCAAAATTACCCCCTAGACCACTCATACCCGTATTAGGTATAGCAACACCGTTACTACCTGCTTCGGTCATACTTGATCCTCCACTCCATGCACTAGCAGCCATACTACTCAATGCCCCAGCTGCAAAACCACTCCAGAACTTACCACCTGAAATTGCCGTCATACCTCCCTGAAAAGTACCGTGTGCCGCCGCACTAAAAGCGGCCTGCGAATAAAAATTAGCAAATAAATTGCCTGCAGCTGTCCCAATACCAAATGTTACTGCTGAACTTGCCGCACCTATAAAGGTTGCTTTAAGTAACCCACCTACAGTAAAAGGAACATCGGCTACTAATGCCGTTATAGTATATGTTAACGCAGCTATAGCTGCCCCTATACCTATTACAGCACCAATAACAATTTCACCACTTGGATCCGTATATTTTAATGGGTTGTTTAATACATACCCATAACGGTTATAGTTTTGCGTATTAGCAGCATCCTGAATAAAATTATCCGGTTGCAGAAAGCGGTGCAGTTTTGGGTCATACAAACGTCCGTTCATGTTTATAAGTCCTATACTCTGCAAATGTTCGTGACCTGTGTAGCCACGATCTAAAACCGTTAAACCTTCCAGATCTGTACCAGCTCCGTTTTGTACTTTTAATATGGCTCCCCAGGCATCAAATAATCGTTTTTCGACTATTGTTCCTGTATTATCAGTAATAGCTAGTATCGTGCCCTGATAATCTCTATGTAAATATAAATAATTTTGTGTTGTGCCGTCACTCTTCATTAGCAAAGGAGCACTATAACCATCACCGCCAATATAAGTTATAAACTCTATTGCTCCGGTTGTTCTGTTTTCTTTAATCTCCATAGTACCATCGCCAGAATAATGTTTGCGAAGTGGTCGAAGTAATTTTTCTTCCTGCGAGCCTCCGTAAAACATCGTACTGCGATCGTTGCCGTCATTATAAGTAAAATTTAAATAATCGATTAAATTTCCGTCGCGTCCCACTTCTTTAATGGTAACCGGGCTTTTAAATGTATTATAAACAATATCCAATTCGAGTCTTGAAGAAATATTTGCTCCTGCTCCCCTGTTTTGGTAGTAGCTTAAAGTCTCAGGAGTTGTAGTGATCGAATTATTTTGATATACTTTTCCACTTACTGTATAATTATAAGTTCCTACATTATTTTGAGCAATTCTTCCCTTTACATCATAAGTCTGTGTTTCCTTTTGCGCCTGTGCATTATTATAGGTTAATAATCTGTCTAATTCATCATAATCAAAACTTTCATTCCAATTGAACAGGTTATTTGTTCTGTTTTTCAAATTCCCTCTTTTGGGCTCAAAAGCTGTTATCAAAGTCATTACATTACCAGGATTTGTAACGGTTCTGTCAAATTTAAATTGAGACGCATAACCATATTGATCATAATTATTGGTGATCGCAATGCCGTTTCCTAAAGTTGCACCGGTAAGCTGTCCTCTTTCATTTGATGCATTAGTCTGCCATAACACCTTTTGGGTATCATCGTCTACAAGCTGCCATGCAAAACCATTTTGATAGGTATGCTTTATTTTTTTTGAGCTTGATTTCACTAAATCTGCTGTAGATGCTATTGACTTTTCTGTTAAAGCACGACCATAAGTGTCATATGTGAGCTCTTTTGTAAAAATGGCGTAAGGTGTATTTTCTGTTGTTTTAATGACCCTATTATACTTATCATACTCAAATGTGTTGTTTATTGCACTGCCGTCCTGATTGTTGACAAATGAACTGCCGGTTATTAAGTTTACAGCATTATATGTATAAGTTGTTTTACTGCTGGTATTATTACTGCCTGCAATTGTTTTCTCTGTTGTTCTTCCATAATTATCATATTCATAAGCTGTAGTACCATTTGGTGTGGTTTCTTTTTTAATTTGCCCAAAAGCATCATATGAGTACGTATAGGTACCAGCACTAGGGTCTGTCATGGCTATTTTATTGCCCCAGCCGTCTATAGAAATCGTTACTATGTTCCCCTGATAATCTGATTCTTTAAGCTGTCCGTTGGCATAATAAATAAAATTAACCGAACCACCCGGATCTGTGGTTTGCGTTTTATTACCTAAAGCATCTACAGTTGCAGTAGTAATCTTACCATCATCATCGCTTTTAGTCATAAGCCCGTTATATTCTAATTTTTGAATTTTACCCGTATATGCTGTTATTGTTTTTGGGCGCATTAAATAATCATACTCATAAGTAGTCCATTGGCTTGGAGATGAAAAATAAGGCTCGCTTTCTTTAGTTTTTCTTCCTAGTCCGTCATACACTACTTGTTTAGAGATTAAAGTACCTGCTGTAAAACCTTTTGTTGTAGAGACTACTGTTCTTGCCAAAACATCATATCGGGTAATGGTTTTACCTTCTGTATTGTTTGTTGTAGTAGTGGTGTAACCTCCATCAGATAATTTTGTATAAACGATAGTACTTGTCAAAGGTGTATCGGCAACATTTTGTGTAGTTGTATTGGTAAGTTTTCCCCAATTATCATAAACATAATCATTAACTACTCCCAAATAATCTGTTGATTTTGTAACCTGACCTAAGTTATTATAAACAAAATTTGTAACGAACTTTTGATGGTCTGTTTTTTTAATCACGAAACGTTTCGTAGTATCATACTCATCTATAATAGTTCTTGGTACAGGCGGAGTTGGAGCTGCTGGAGCGCTCACTGTTTTGGTTAATAAATTACCCAATGCATCATAAGTCATATCTTCAATAATCGGATAGGTATTATGCCCTTTTTTCTCGGTTTTGGTTAAGTTTGTTCCCGTATAAGTATAAATTTCTTCAGCTGATCTTATATCGCCTGTATAGATATGGGTTGAAGTATTTACTTTTCTAGGACGCCCTATATAGTAAGCACTACCCGTTCCGGCTGGATTACTGTCATATTGTGTATCAACAGTGGTCGTACCCTGTACTGCACCTCCATAATATTGTTTAGAAACACTTCTAACTTCTAAGCCATAATAATTATTGCTGTCTG
Source organism: Flavobacterium sp. C3NV (assembly GCF_046825355.2). NCBI lineage: Bacteria > Pseudomonadati > Bacteroidota > Flavobacteriia > Flavobacteriales > Flavobacteriaceae > Flavobacterium > Flavobacterium sp. C3NV. Next base: position 5,602 of record NZ_JBKQBJ020000009.1, read on the forward strand.
CATTACCATCATAAGTATAAATCGTCTCCGATTTTACATTCGTCAGATGATCCTGAACCGTTTGTTTGGTAAGTAAAACATTGTAAACACTACTATTTAAATTTGGCGCATCTGTACTCTGTGATGTAGCTTTGGGAGATGCTGTAAAAATACTGTTATTGGCACCACTTGCAATAAATCCATCTTTTAAAATTATCTGAGGTGCTTGATAATGGACCGCAGCATCATCATTAATTTTTGACGATGCCGTTATAGAATTACCTGCTTTATAAGTTTGACCGGAAGTTACTGGGCTAGTAATAGTAATATTATCAATAACAGAACTAGAATAAACAGCATCACCTCCTCCTTTTGTGTAAGTCGCAAAAACATTGGTTTTGGTACTTAACAAATTACCTGGTATATCATTAAAAACTGTATTTCCTGCTGTACTAGTCCAGGTTATAGTGTTTGCACCACGAAGTGCAACATCATTGTACTGTGTTGTCCATATTTTTGCATCAGAATCTTTTAGATACCAACTGCTTCTTGTATTTTTGATAAAACCAACTGTTCCGTAATTATAATTGGATACAAATCCTCTGTATCTAAAATCCTGATATTTCGAAACTCCGTTTATTGTAGCAGTCAGTTTAGAAACCAGAGAACTGTTTGGATTTTTGATGATTTCTATATTGGGATAACTGACACTGTTAGCAGATGAATAAAAATCAAATTCTCCATTACTCTGACCAATGTCTGCAGCTTCCATTGCTTTATATTCAATAGTCTGTTTGATATTGCCACTAGATTCTTCTACAGACAGTAATCTGTTTTCGGCATCAACATTTTTATTGAACTGATAATACTCTATCACATTTCTATGACCTCTAACTACAATAAGGTCTGTATTAGATCCATTATATTTATAATTAGAAGCTACAGGAATAGGGATATCTGGTGAACCAGAATCAAAAGTAGTTGAATCATATGTTTGTACAAAACCTGACGCTCCCACTTTGCCAATATTATTTGTAAAAGCCGTTACCTGCCATTGCGTATTATGGTCATTTATTGTCCATTTTGGCTTGTAATATTTTCGCCATACTCGTACCAGATCAGATTTTCCATCACCATTAATATCTATAGCATAATAATTACTAAGATGAACCTGTGTATCATAGTACTTTCCTGTATTTGGCCAATACTCTACAATGTTATGCGATTCCTTTGTGAAAAATTCTCCTCCGGCCGGATTAGGATTACCATAATAAATATGCCATTGAATTTGGTTTTTTCCTCCTTCAGAATCCGGTAGCATAACATCTGTTTTTCCATCCCCGTTAAAATCTCCAAAAAGTATTTGTTTTGTAACAGAATATCTATCTATTGTTCCAGAGCCAATTACTTCCAATTCAATCCATGGAGCAGTTAAAAGCTGTTTAAAGCCTACTACTTTATATTTTCCATCTTTATTTACTATTAAAATATCTGACTTCCCATCTCCATTAAAATCAGCAATATATCTTTGGTCTCCTTGTAAAACTGAACTGTCCTGAAATTTCACATAACCGCTTGAACCCAAAGTTGAAGATGCATTAGGGTCAAGATTTAATAAGGAGAATTCTTTATTTGAATCTGATCCTGTAAAAATAGTATAAGTTCCTGGGTAATTGGTTGTATACCTTACACCTTCATCTGTATAATTAAAATATGTTTGCCCTGATATAGATTCAGAGTAGCAATATTCATTTATAGTACTTTCAATCAATACTTCACTAATACCATCTCCATTAAAATCTCCTTCCAGATAAATATTTGAACTTTTATATTTTGGATAATCTACTTCTTGATAATAGGGCTTATAACCCAAGCTCTCTTCTATATAAGTATCTAGTGATGGCTTCCTCGAGATGCTATTGTCAAAAGCAATTATTTTAGTCTGATTTACTTTAGCATTTCCAGAAGAAACATTAAATACTGTAAACTCAACATTAGTAGTAGTTTCAGTTGCACTAACAATAGATTGAAACTGATTTACTTTGTTATTAAGCAAAGTGGTAGCAGAAAAAAATTGTCTTTTATTAGCGGTAAAAGGTAATTTTATAGGAGTATCCGTTTTTGTTCCATTAAATAAATTAGTAAAAAGCTCACTTCCTGCAACAAAATCTAATCTTCCGTCTCCGTCGAAATCACCAGCAATATCAGTTTTGTCAAAAGCCAAATTATTGGTATATGTCTTTTCTGTTCTTTCCTGATCTCTTTTAACAGGACTATAAGTAAAAACTACTGGATTTGACTCTTCATTTTGAGCGTTTATTTCTGTTATTTTTTCTACACGCTCATAGCCCAATTCTTTATCCTCTATATGTGAAAGCCTATAAGTTCTAAAAATACCGTTGTTAGCATACACCTTTATATCTTGTAATATTTGGGTAGCATAAACAGGTACCCCTTTTAGATAATCTTTTTCAATACGTTTTGAATTTTTATAACTAAAACTAATCTTATTCTGAGCAGCAATTCCTGCTGTCATATTACCGCTAAAAATAATATTATCCATATACAACTGATTTATACCAGCATATGTAACTGTTTTATAATTATAATCTATAAAATTGGCATTTACATCCTCATAATGAACGATATACCAAGAGTTAAGAGAAACGGAATTTTGTAAGCTACCGGCACCTTTTGAGCCATACCAACTTCTGGATCCATCTGGTGCTGTTACAATAAAATATATAGTTGTACCTTCTATTTTTAACTCAATTCTAGTATTGCTTTTGTATTCTGTTTCATAAGTAGAACCACTTGCCCAATATGTTCCTGTTTTTATTAGTAGACGCTGACCATCTAGTGCCAACTTATCATTATCATCAAAATCAACTCCATCAACAAAACCATCAATATCACGACGTGTAGCGATACGACTAATTGTCGAAATACTATTTATACTCCAACCTTGTCCCGCAATACCACCTCTTACTCCACTATTGTAGGTAAGATTAATTATTGGCGCAACATTCTTAATACTTGGCGGAGTAGCTATTGGCAAGGTATAAATAGCTGATCCCGAACTGGAAATTTGTAATTCTCCTTTAGTATCTGTAAAATTTTGAGAAAAAGAAAAATAACTTATTAAAAACAAAATAAAAAAATAAAACTTTCTCATGACTCTTATTGTTTGATTATTTTAATAGATTTCTCGCCTCCGTCTTTATACGAAAGCAAAACAAGATAAACTCCTGTAGGATAACTTTGAAAAGGGATGTTCAGATTATTCATTGTCGCATTTCCTGGATAGGTTCTAAGAATTTGACCTGTCAAAGAATAAACATGAATTAAAGTGACATAATTATCCTGAGTCAATTGCCATTGCAAATACAACTCTTCTTTTACAGGGTTGGGATAATATGAGATAACATCCTGCGGAGAAAATTTTAATAAGTCATCATCTTTTAGTGCCTCAATTTCTTTTATATCTTCTACGCGTTTTGCAGATACAGAACAACCAGACAAACACAAAACTCTTTCGACCTGATTTCCCGCCTGATCATAATTAAAAGTTAGCTTTTGTTGTGCATTTGCTGAGAAGCAAAACTGAAATAAAATGATAAGTAAACATCTTTTCATAATACTGATTTTAAAACATTTCCTACAAATATATATTTATATTTTAAATCTTACAAAATTTATGTTAATAAAAAATTATAACCACAAAAAAAGCGAGACTCCCGTCTCGCTTTTTTAAATATTTATATTGAAATAAAATCTATTCTACAGTAACTGATTTTGCTAAGTTACGTGGCTGATCTACATTACAACCTCTCATTACTGCTATATAATAAGACAGCAACTGTAAAGGTATTGTTGTAATTAATGGAGACAACGCATCTGAAGTTTCAGGAATCTCAATAACATAATCAGCTAACTCACGAACCTGAGTATCACCTTTAGTTACTACAGCGATGATTTTACCGCTTCTTGATTTAATTTCCTGAATGTTACTTACAATTTTATCGTAGTGACCTTGTTTTGGTGCAATTACAATAACCGGCATATGCTCGTCGATCAAAGCAATTGGACCGTGTTTCATTTCTGCAGCAGGATAACCTTCGGCATGAATGTACGAGATCTCTTTAAGCTTTAAAGCTCCTTCTAATGCTACCGGAAAATTATATCCACGACCTAAGTACAAACAGTTTGGCGCATCTTTAAATATTGCTGCAATTTCTTTTGCTCTGTCGTTTGTTTGTAATGCCTCTGCTACTTTTTCAGGAATTATTTCCAATTCTTGTAAGTACGTACGGTAATCAGTATTCGACAAAGTTCCTTTAGCTTTACCTAATCGCAAAGCGATCATGGTTAAAACAGTAATTTGAGTTGTAAATGCCTTTGTAGAAGCTACTCCAATTTCTGGTCCTGCGTGCGTATAAGCACCAGCATGGCTTTCTCTTGAAATAGACGATCCCACCACATTACAAACTCCAAATACAAAAGCTCCGTTTTCTTTAGCCAATTTTATAGCTGCCATTGTATCAGCCGTTTCTCCAGATTGAGAAATAGCAATTACAACATCATCTTTATTGATAATTGGGTTTCTGTATCTAAACTCAGAAGCGTATTCTACCTCAACAGGAATACGTGTAAATTCTTCAAAAATATATTCCGCTACTAAACCTGCGTGCCATGAAGTACCGCACGCTACAATTAGAATACGTTTTGCGTTTAAGAATTTTTCTAAGTTATCCTCAACACCTGCCATCTGAACAATTCCTTCATTCGCATGAAGCCTTCCTCTGTAAGTATCTTTTATAACACTTGGCTGTTCGTAGATTTCTTTCAGCATGAAATGATCATAACCACCTTTTTCAATTTGCTCCAAATTCATTTGAAGCTCCTGGATATAAGGATCTACTAAAGAGTCATCTTTAATTTTTCTAACTTTAAGAGGCTTGTGCAATCTAATGTTTGCCATTTCACCATCTTCAAGATAAATGGCATTCGAAGTATATTCAATAAAAGGCGAAGCATCAGAAGCAATAAAATATTCTCCTTCTCCAACACCAATAGCCAATGGACTACCTAATCTTGCAGCAACTATTTCGTTTGGATTTTTCTTATCAAAAACAGCAATTGCATACGCTCCTACTACCTGATTTAAAGCAATTTGAACTGCTTTACCCAATTTTATTCCTTCTTTTTTCTGAACTTCTTCAATCAAATTGACTAAAACTTCAGTATCTGTATCAGACTTAAAAGTATATCCTCTTTTGATTAATTCCTCTTTAAGCGGCGCATAATTCTCAATGATTCCATTATGAATAATAACCAACTCACCTGAATTAGAAAGATGAGGATGTGAGTTTACATCGTTTGGAACACCATGTGTTGCCCAACGTGTATGCCCAATTCCTATAGTTCCGTTTGTAGTAAAATTATCTTTTGCTTTAGCTTCAAGATCTAAAACTTTACCTTTTGTTTTACAAACTTTTATACCTGTTTCAGCATCATATAACATGACACCCGCACTATCATATCCTCTGTATTCGAGTCGCTTTAATCCTTTTATAATAATAGGATAGGCATCTCTATGCCCGATATATCCAACAATTCCACACATATATTCTTATTAATTTGGTTTCGTGTAGTACACTTGCAATTGAAGTCTTTTCGCATAGTTAGCATCTGTTGAAGGAATATTTCCTCCAAACAATACCGTTCCTAGCGGACTCATAATTGAAGCTCTCGGTACTTCTGAAAAATAGTCATTTGGATTAGCCGGATCAATTAAAATTCTGTTTTTTAATTTACCTGAAGTTATGGTGTTTATATCTCCCGTTACTACCAATCCTAATTTCACATTTTTTACAGTCGCATCTTTTATTAAATTACGAACATGGCTCGTTAATCTAATTTTGTACGTTGTACCTCTCTTTGTAGTAGCGTCTACATTAATTATACCACTATAGACGATTTTATTATTAATACCATCAGTAGATCCGTCTGTACTAAAATCTACAATTGGTATATTATTTACTAAATCATACAAGTAAATTCTTTTTGGCTCCCAAACTCCGGTCATTTTAGCTGCATCAATAGAGAAAACTAAATTAGCCTCATTGGCCAGCCATTTTTTATACTTCACATTATTTCTAATTTCATCTAATTGATCTGAAACACCATTAGGAGTATTCACTACATTCCCCTGATCATCGTAACTTATTAAATCAGTTTTACCGAATAATTCAATTACCGCAAGCGACCCCTGACCTCCTCTTAAATAAAGACGATCATCTCCTGCATTTTTATTAGGATTCGTTACCGCAGCAGCATAAGCAGGATCTTTAACATCATTATATAAACCGGCCGCAGCTCCGCTTAGATTAATAACCAATGTTTTATCTTCCGTTGTAGCATCATCATCTGTAGTTACAGCTGTTTTTGCCTTGTACCTGATCGTGATTTTAGCATTGCTACCTTGTTTGAAAAAATTCAATAATGCGAGATTCGTCGGGTTACTTCCAGATTTCTCTACTTTAAAATACAATCCTCTAAAATATTCCTGAAAAACTGTTGTAGAAGAAAGCTTTGATGCCGGCGCATTAAGAATTTTATCTTGAAAAAATTGTTTATTTAGTTTTAAACGCATTTCAGGAGCAGTATAAGTGTAATTATACTTTTTTACCGCAGCATTAGCATCTACTACCGTTGAATCTTGTTTCTGTTGAATGTTACTAAAAAAGAATGCATCGTTTTGTGACGGATCCGTAGCATCATTTAATCGATTACCCGGCGGAATTATATTTCCAAAAAAATCAGCATCCTGATCTGTATAATACAATTGAGCAAATTGAGAACCGCCATCTATATACGAAGAACGCATTTGAACACCAGACTCGTAAACACTCAATTTAAGTTTCCCACTTTTATCTCCATAAATAGAGTCTAATGCATAATAATTCCCTCCGTCAGGATTTGCCCCTGTCGCATGACTAAAATAAGGTACACTAAGCACTACGCTTTCGATTACAGGTGATTCACCAATAGTTGGCGCATTGGTTTCTAAAGCAACCTGACTTACAAAATTTGCCGTAGTCGTTCCAAAAACCGCGTTATCATATATACCCAAACCATTAAGTGTCAATCCGTTTGACTGAACTGGAGTTACTTCCTGATTATAAGCTAAAACATCATATTCTGTATGTTCCAGACCAAAATGATCGTCTCCGATTAAACCCTCACCTATTTCATTAAAATCTTTATCACAAGAATATAAAAGGACAACAGTTGCTACTAATAGAATTTTCTTAATAAAAGAAGTATTATACATGTTTAATAATAATGTTAAAATTTAAAGACCCATTGTTTTATAGAAATTTGTATACGCTTCAGCGAATGCATCTTTCGTGGCGAAAGGTAAAAAAGGTTTTCCTGAAGATTCTATAAATTTTGTTAAACTTGGGGATACGTTTTCAGATGCGATAATTACAGCATCAGAGTGTAATATGCTAGCTTTTAGAACATTTTCATAGTTTGGCGTTTCTAAATCAGAAATTGCTTCATGAGGAACTCCATCAAATTTCACCTTATTTATCATTTCTAAATCCAGATTTTCATCAAAAGACTGTCCGTAAACAGAAGTAACTATTTTGGTTTCAGAAAATAAAGCTTCATTTTTATAATAGTGCTTCATGTAAATTGGCAACATTGCAGCCAGCCAACCATGCACGTGAATGATATCCGGAACCCAATTTAGCTTTTTCACCGTTTCAACAACTCCTTTAGCAAAAAATATTGCTCTTTCGTCGTTATCAGGATACAAAACTCCTTCTTCGTCAGCAAAGGTTGCTTTACGTTTAAAATATTCATCGTTATCAATAAAATAAACCTGAATTCTCTCTTTTGGAATCGAAGCCACCTTGATAATCAATGGCATATCTAAGTCATTCACTACCAAATTCATTCCTGAAAGTCTAATAACTTCATGTAACTGGTGTCTTCTTTCGTTGATATTTCCATATCTTGGCATGAAAATTCTTATCTGACCTCCTTGATCGTTGATCATTTTTGGAACGTCATAAGACATTAAAGAAACCTCATTTTCAGCCAAATAAGGCACGACTTCAGATGATACATATAATATCCTCTTATCTTTCATAATAGTATTTTACTTAATTTTTGGTAATAAAAACGTTGCAAAATTACAAAAATTTATGCAGTTTATAACTAATATATTATGTTTGCACTAAATTTTAATAATACTGCCATGCATATTTTCTACGGTAAAGTAGCTTTGATAGCTTATTTAAAAACTATCAAAACCGCAAATTCAACCATCGGATTTGTACCAACAATGGGCGCTTTACACCAAGGTCATCTGGCGTTAATGCAAAGATCAATAAAAGAAAACGACGATACCGTTGTAAGTATTTTCGTTAACCCAACGCAATTTAACAACCCGGAAGATCTCGAAAAATATCCAAGAACACTTGAAGAAGACGTAAAAAAAATGCGCAATTTAAGTGACAAAATGATTCTTTACGCTCCAACTGTAGATGATATTTACGAAGGACATACTATATCACAATCTTTTGACTTTGACGGACTGGAAAATCAAATGGAAGGCAAGTTTAGGCCAGGACATTTTAACGGAGTTGGAACAATAGTAAAACGTTTGTTCGAAATTGTAACGCCAACTAATGCTTATTTTGGAGAAAAAGATTTCCAGCAATTGCAGATCGTTAAAAAAATGGTCGAAAAAACACATTTACCGGTAAATGTTGTGGGTTGTCCAATTTTTAGAGAAGATAACCAATTGGCAATGAGTTCACGTAATGAACGTTTAACTCCCGAAGAAAGAAAAGAAGCTTCTATTATATATAAAGTTTTAACCGAAGCAAAAGAAATATTTCAAAATGGAACTCCCGAAGAAACGATTCAATTTGTCGAAAATTCTTTCAAAGACAATGAGCGTTTTGAGCTGGAATATTTTGTAATTGCTGACGAATCTACATTATTACCTATCGATCATAAAAGTAAAGACAAAAACTACCGTGCATTTATAGCAGTATTTGTTAATTCTATAAGGTTGATTGACACCATTTCATTAAATTAATTTACCTTTGCAACATGCAAATTCAAGTTATAAAATCTAAAATTCATCGAGTAAAAGTAACTGGAGCTGATTTAAATTATATTGGCAGTATTACTATTGATGAAACTTTACTGGAAGCCTCAAACATTATTGAAGGTGAAAAAGTATCTATTGTGAACATTAATAATGGCGAACGCTTTGAAACTTACGCTATAAAAGGAGAGAAAAATTCGGGCGAAATTACCCTGAACGGACCTGCTGCAAGAAAAGTTCAAAAAGACGACATCATTATCATTATATCCTATGCAACCCTGGAATTTGAAGAGGCTAAAACCTTCAAACCATGGATCATTTTCCCTAATGAAAACGATAATTCGCTAACCTAAGCTTTCCTTTTACACATTATTCAACTTTAGTTTGTCAAATTTACTTTTGTGCAAACGATATTTTATTGGCTGAATTCAATTTTTGATTTTAAAGAATAAATAAAACTTTCTGGAGTGATAAAAAAATAAGAATAAATTTACCGCAGAGCGCACAAAGTTTTTACTGTAAGGGGTTTATAAAAAACACAAAGTTCACAAAGCTAAGTCAATACAAAGCTTTGTGAACTTTGTGTTTTCTGAAGATATTATTAAATAAAATCTTAGTGTATTTTGCGGTTAAAATAATTATTCTTTACAAACCTGAATTTACATTGCTATTTTAAAAATCCTACAATAATAAAAAAGCAAATAAAGTATTATATTGCTACACTATTTCAATACTTTTTAATTCACTGAAATGCCCCAAATCATGAAAAAAGTTTACTTACTGCTTACCTTAATTTCTTTTTCTGTCTTTTCGCAGAAAACATTCGACAACATCAAATCTGAAAAACTTGGTGTAGAAAGAAGAATAACGATTGGACTTCCTGAATCCTACGAAGCCAATCCCGAAAAAAAATATCCTGTTTTATACTTATTAGATGGAGATTATTTATTTGATCCTTTCTCCGGAGCTTTAAGTTATGGTGCTTATTGGGGAGATTTACCCGAAGTTATTATAATTGGTGTTCATCAAAATAAAAATGACGAACGTGAAGATGACACAACCGTAGATCAAAATACCGGACTTCCTTTTGAAAAAGGAGCAGAATTTTTCGAATTTATTGGTGCCGAATTAGTGCCTTATATCGAAAAAAAATACCGTACATCACCGTTTAGAATTATTGCCGGTCATGATGTAACAGCAAGTTTTATTAACTTCTATCTGTATAAAGAAAAGCCTCTTTTTAATGCTTATATTTCTTTTAGCCCTGAATTGGCCAATAAAATGGAAGTTAGAATACCGGAAAAATTTGCCAAAATCACAGAACCTTTATTCTACTATTTGTCTGTAGCAGATGGAGACAACAAAAAGATCAAAGAGCCTATCGAAAAATTAGACAGTAATATTAAAATCGCTAATAATCCGTTAGTAAATTATAAGTACGATTTGTTTAAAGGCACAACACACTATACTGAGGTTTTGCACGCTATTCCAAGTGCTTTATACCAAATATTTGAAGTTTACAGACCAATTAATTCTGCGGAATACAATAATAAGATCGCCGTTCTTGAAACTGGTTATGCTGATTATCTGGAAAATAAATACAACGTAATGTCTAAAGTTTTGGGAGTTCAGATTCCGGTAAGAATGGGTGACTTTAAAATTATAGAAACCCTGATTTTGAAAAAGAATGCTTATGATGAATTAGGTAAAATGGCCGAAATTGGAAATGTAAATTATCCAAAAGCCATGTTAGGAGAATACGAATTAGGATTGATGTATGAAAAAATGGGAGATCCTAAAAGAGCTTCAAAAAAATATCAAAATGCTTCACAAATGGAGCCAATTGGCGATTTAAACAAAGATCTGATGTATGAGAAAATCGACCAGATGAAAACACTCGAAAAAACCGGTAAATAATGTCTAAAGTTAAAACTTCTTTTTTTTGCCAGAACTGCGGCACCCAATATGCCAAATGGCAAGGACAATGCAATGCCTGCAAAGAATGGAATACTATTGCTGAAGAAATCATTCAGAAGCAGGAAAAAGTAGCCTGGAAAAGCGAACCTACTCCAACTGGAAAGGCTCCCCGTCCATTAAAAATAAATGAGATTGAATCGACTCAGGAAATCCGTATGGATACTACTGATGGCGAATTGAATCGTGTTTTGGGTGGTGGAATTGTTCCCGGATCTTTGACCCTTTTGGGCGGTGAACCCGGAATTGGAAAAAGTACACTTTTGCTTCAGATATCATTAAAATTACCTTATAAAACTTTATATGTTTCGGGCGAAGAAAGTCAGAAACAAATAAAAATGCGTGCCGAAAGAATTACGCCAAACAGCGACAACTGCTATATTCTGACGGAAACGAAAACGCAGAATATCTTCAAACAAATTGAAGCCATTCAGCCTGAAATTGTCATTATCGACTCTATTCAGACTTTGCACACGGACTATATCGAATCAACGGCTGGAAGTATTTCTCAGATTAGAGAAACGACTGCCGAACTGATCAAATTTGCCAAAGAAACCAATATTCCGGTTATTTTAATCGGACATATTACGAAAGACGGAAACATCGCCGGACCAAAAATCCTGGAACATATGGTTGATACCGTTTTACAGTTTGAAGGCGATCGAAACCACGTTTACCGAATTTTACGTTCGCTAAAAAACCGTTTTGGTTCTACTGCCGAACTTGGAATTTATGAAATGTTAGGAAGTGGTTTACGCGAAGTCAGCAATCCGTCTGAAATATTGATTTCGCACAAAGACGAAGAAATGTCGGGGACGGCGATTGCTACAACTATGGAAGGCATGCGTCCGTTGATGATCGAAATACAATCGCTCGTAAGTACTGCAGTTTACGGAACGCCACAACGAAGCACAACTGGTTACAACGCCAAAAGGCTGAACATGATTTTGGCTGTTTTAGAAAAAAGAGCCGGATTTCGTTTAGGTGCAAAAGATGTCTTTTTGAACGTAACGGGAGGGATTTCTGTTGATGATCCCGCAATTGACCTCGCTGTTGTTGCCGCCATTTTATCTTCAAACGAAGATATTCCGGTAACAAAAGGATTCTGTTTTGCCGGCGAAGTTGGACTTTCGGGAGAAATTCGTCCTGTAAATCGTGTCGATCAAAGGATTCAGGAAGCCGAAAAATTAGGTTTCACTACTATTTTTGTATCGAAATATAATAAAATCGCCTTAAAAAATCCTGGAATCAAAATTGAACTTGTTGCCAAAATTGAAGACGTAGCCGGTATTTTATTTGGATAAAATCAAAAAACAGATTTTCTATTATAAAAAAATGCTCATGAAAATTTTATACAAATCTTCATGAGCATTTTTTGCTTAAAGAAGCATAAGATCTATCTTAAAACTCTAAAACTTCCTTCTGTAACAGTAAATGTCTGTTCTCCTGAAGTAGTTCCCGAAAAAGTAAATGTGCCTTCAATTTTTTTATCATCAACAGCGGTAATATTTATTTTTCCAGATTTAGCATTAGCATTATTTATTGCAGGCAAAAAACTAAAAGACGCTTGATAAGTAGTCTCCATATTTGATAAATCATATACGATATCATGGCTTCCCTTAGTAACATTCAAAGGCGTCCATAATGAGATTTTTTTGTATGTGTTATCAATTCCCGTACTTCCCATAATATTCATGTTTAACGAAGACATAACGCCAGGCTCAAAATTGTATACTGTACCATTGTATGTGAATTTGATAAATTCTTCCTGATCGTCCGGAGTTCCTTCATCATCAGAATCATTACTACTGCATGACGATAACACCATTGCACAAATGGCAAAAGACAAAAACATAATTTTTTTAAAGATTTTCATTGGTTTGATTTTAATATTATTAATTGCGCAAATATATATTGTGTAAATTGTAAAACTTTACGGCTTCTCTCAATTTTGACACTAAACCATAAATTTCTTCTATTATTTAGAAAAACAAAAAACACAATAACAACAAAATCAAGACTTTAAATCATTATTGAAAATTTACAAGGAAAATTTTATAAGCTGATAAATTTAAATTTAAATTTACACTAGCTTTGAAAAGCGAAAAATTCCGAATACCAATCTCCATTTATGAAATTCCCAAAACAAAAAATATACAAAGCACTTATAATACTTGCATTAGTATTGATAGTGCTTTTTTTAGGCTTTTACTTTTTTCGTGATTCGCTTTTAAAACAAGCTATTGCCAAAGTAAAAACTAAGATGAATACCGAATACAACAGTACATTTTCTGTAAAATCGGCTACGTTTGATGGTTTAAATGGTATTAAATTGACCAATGTTGTTTTGGTTCCTAAAAATGCTGATACACTTTGTAATATTGAAAAAATTGAAACCAGCATCAGTTTATCCAATTTATTAATTGGTGATGTACAAATTGGAACTTTAAAGGTAAATAACGGCTATATTCAATTAGTAAAAAAAGGAAATGTCCGCAATTTTGATGCTTTTTTAAAGAAAGACAAAGCCGATACTGACAAAAACGAAAAACGTAAATACGCAGCTTTTGCCTATCGCATTATTTCTAAATTACTGAATCTGGTTCCTACAGACATGAAACTGGAAAATTTGAATTTCAAGATTGATGACAATGGCAAAAAGACTTCTGTTGCTGTAAATAAACTGGCTTTAGACAACAAACAACTCGAAACCAATCTTCATGTTCAAACTAAAGATTTTGACCAAAAATGGAACATAAAAGGATTTGCTGACCCAAGAAATAAAAAAGCTGATATTCGTTTCTTCAATTTAGATACCGGAGCAATCAGAGTTCCGTATTTAGACGAGCGATATAACTTAAAAGCAAGTTTCGATTCTATCAGACTAAATGTTCAAAACATAGAAAAAGATGGAAGCGAATTGCACATCGACGGTTATACTTCGATTACCAATTTAAAAATTAATCATCCTAAAATTGCCAGTAAAGATGTAATTATAAAAAATGCACGTTTTGATTATCGCTTTTTATTGGGAGATGATTTTATTTCGATAGACAGCACTTCGACAATGCAGTTGAACAAGATAAAAGTGAAACCTTATATTTCGTACAGCACCGAAAAAGATACGATATATACTTTGAAAGTGGATATCCCAAAAATGAAAGCGCAGGATTTTATTGTTTCATTGCCTGACGGATTGTTTACTCATTTTCAGGGAATGGAAGCAACCGGAAATTTCGATTATAAACTGGATTTCAAATTCAATAAAAACAAACCGAATACTTTAGTTTTTGATAGTAAACTGAACAAAGAGGATTTAAAAATCACTAAATACGGAGAAGCCGATCTTAATAAATTAAACGGCGAATTTGTGTATCGCGCCATTATCCAGAATGTATTGCAACGCCCGGTTTTAGTTGGAAATGCAAATCCTAATTATACGCCTTTAGACCAGATTTCTCCTTATTTACGAAAATCTGTTTTGACGACCGAAGATCCGTCTTTCTTTCAGCATCGTGGTTTTATCAATGAAGCTTTCAAACAATCTATTCTAAAGAACATCAGAACCAAAAAATTCTCTCGTGGCGCCAGCACCATCAGCATGCAATTGATTAAAAATGTGTTCCTGACCAGAGAAAAAACACTTTCGCGTAAGCTCGAAGAAATTCTATTGGTTTATATCCTTGAAAACAATCGCGTGGTAAGCAAAGAAAGAATGCTTGAGGTTTATTTCAACATTATAGAATGGGGACCAAATGTATATGGAATTGGCGAAGCAAGTCATTTCTATTTCCAGAAAAGTCCGTCGGCTTTAAATGTGGATGAATGTTTGTATTTGGCGACTATTATTCCGAAACCAAGAAAATTCATGTATCAGTTTAATGATCAGGGAAATCTAAGGGACTTTGCGGTACAAAACCAGAAGTTTTTAAAGAATTTAATGTTTCGTCGTGGTCTTTTAGTTCCTGAAGATACAATAGGTCAACTTCCGGTTTATATTTCTGGTAATGCAAGATCTTTAATCAGAATAAAAGCTCCGGATTCAACTGCGGTGAAAAATGATTCGCTGTCGATAGAAGAAGAATTTGACTTGTAATACTTATTTAACCGCAAAGTCCGCAAGGTTTTACGCAGAGTTCGCAAAGGTTTTTATTTCACAACTTAAAGAAATCTTAGCGCGCCTTGCGTAAAACCTTGCGGACTTTGCGGTTAGAAAACTACTTAAAGTTCTTTAAAAAATCTTCTTTATAAGTAGGCGACACTTCGATTTCTGCACCGTCGTTTAGTGTTACAATTCCTCCTTTATTATACGATTTTACACAATTCATATTAATGATATGCGATTTATGAACCCGGATAAAAGGCAAAGGCAAAATCTCTGAAAAGTGTTTTAAAAATCGGCAGACCATTTTCTTGCTTCCGTTATTCAAATAGAGATCTGTAAAATTTCCATTTCCGCGTAAGCGAACAATTTCTTCCATTTTTACGACTTCAAAACCTTCGAGTGTTGGTAAAATTACCTGTTGCTTTTCTGGTTTTGATTCGTGAAAATTCTCGACGATAATTTTATTTCGATTAAAGATTTCATGATTCATGATTTGATGCTGGACTTTGTTTACCGCCACAATCAATTCTTCGATACTAATGGGTTTAAGCAAATAATAAGCCGCACTTTGGTTTAGAGCTTTTAGCGAATATTCAGAAAAAGCGGTTACAAATATGGTTTCGAATTGTAAATCTTTACACGCTTCAAGAACATCGAAGGCATTCCCAAAAGGCATTTCGACATCCAGAAAAACCAATTGCGGCCGAATTTCATGCAGCAACGGCACAGCTTCTTTTATATTCTGCGCTTCACCCACAACTTCAACCTGCGGGCAATATTTACTCAAATAGTTTTTGAGTACTTCGCGTGCCGCCAATTCATCTTCGACAATTACACTTTTTATCTTCTGAATAGTCATCATATGGTATCAATTAATGGAAAAACAATCTGAACTATTGTTCCGGATTCCGGCAATGCTTTCTCTTTAATCTCAAAAGCAATATTCTTTTTATACAATTCATTCAGCAAGCCAATTCGTTCATTGGTATTATTAAGTCCACGGGATTCATGCACTTTCTGGTTGATCGTTTTCAGTTCCTGACTTTTGGTTAAACCAATTCCGTTATCATCAATAATTACGACAATTTTCCCATCAATAAACCGGAATTGAAGCTTAAGAAATCCCTTTTTGTCGAGATAACGCAAACCATGCCAAATCGCATTTTCAAGATGTGGCTGGATAATCATATTGGGTACAAAAACCCTTTCTGCATCCAGAGTTTCATCAACCGTAATTTCAAAATCGAACTTATCCTGAAAACGCAAATGTTCCAGATCCAGGTATTTTTTTAATTGCTCGACTTCTTTATCCAGCGAAATAAAATCTTTATTCGAGTTTTCCATCATATTCCGCATCAAATTCGAATACGAAGTCAGGTATTTATTGGCTTCCAGTTCTTTATTTTCAGAAATAAACTGATTGACACTATTTAAACTATTAAAAATAAAATGCGGATTCATCTCGCGTCGCAACGATTGCAAAGCGATTTCTTTATTCTTGGTTTTTATAGCGTACAACGCTTTTACAATAAAAGCAAACAACAACAACAGCAATAAAATTGATCCTAAAAGAAAGTAGTTGAAGGTGTTTTTCTTGGTAATTAATTCATCTTTTAATGATTTTTCTTTTTCTAGCTGACGTATCTTTCCTTCTGTAACCTGAAAAGTTTTCGCATTAATCAAAGTAGTGTCAGATTGAATTAACTCATCAAAATTTTGAAAGAATTGCTCATAAAGTGCCATACTTTCTTTTTCATTCCCATTAGATTTATAATACTTTGCTAAGGCTGATAAAGTATTTTTGGCTTCCGCCGAATTTCCTTTTTTAGACGCCAAATGATACGCTTCTTTCAATGAAACTAATGCTTTCTTTGGTTCTTCTTTTTTAAAATAAAGCGTTGCCAGCGATTGCAATTGTTTGATTTGGGTATTAAAATCTTGTTTGGTTACGGCTTCGGCCAAGAGTTTTTCGTTGATCCCGATTGCTTTTTCAAACTGATTGTCTGAGGCATAAACATTCGCAATTTCATTCTTAATCTTAATTACAGATTCCGGTTTGTCTTTTGCGTAAGCGAGTGCATTTTTATAACTTTCTATTGCAACGCTTTTATCTTTTAAGTCTAATGAATTTTGGGCTTTCTGAACATACGCTTCTGTAACTTCCTGGCTTTTCTTTTCCTTTTTCAGCAATTCAATATTCGAATCTACATAATTGGTCTGACTGGCAGGATTGGATTGGTTTTTAAGTCGGTTGGCATCGTTTAAGTTGATCTTTTCTTCGGCAACATCTTTGGATAATGCGCCCGCGACTTCGTAATTTTTAATCGCCGAATTAAAGTTTTTTTGGTTTTCCTGTACTTTGGCCAAACTACGCGTTACACGGGTTTTATCTTCAGTCCGTTTTAATTTGGTGTAGCTGTTTAATGCTCGTTTAAAATATTCCTCGGCTTTGGCATTATCACCATTATTTAAAAATTCGTTGGCCAATTTCTCATAATTCACGGCAATTTTCGATTCATCGTTTTCATCTAATGAAACCGATAAATCTTCAGCCGCCTTACTGATTTTGACCTGCTTGCTTTTTTCGGCTTTGGGCACAGGAATTGCCTGCGCTATTGTTCGTTGCGGAAACAATAGTACTATACAAAGCGCACTAAAACTAATTAACCAATGACGTTTCACAAATAAGTTGTTTTGAAAATGTAAAGTAACCTAATTTCAAATTCCCATCCTATATTTTTCACCAAGTCAAAAGACCCGTTGACCCATTCTTCCAAAAGTACGTTTTTTCATTCAATACATTTGGCATCAATATAAAAATTACAATCATGAAAAAACTATTCTTTACAGCATCAACAGCATTATTTTCTACGTTCATAATGGCACAGGCTTCCGGAAATATCAATTATCACGATCAGGAATCTTATAACAATACCGCTATTGATATAAATTTTCCTTCAAACAATGATATTCTTGTAAGCGTAAAAGGGCTTGCAAATGTTAAGGCAGACGCGTATACAGCCATTTTTAGCATCACTCAAAACGGTAAAACCACTAAAGAAGTGAATGAATTAATGGACCAAAGAATTATGCAGTCTCTAAATGAAATTAAACTTAAAAAAGGAGTGGAAACTTTTGTTGACATGATTTCTTTTGTTCCGGTTTATGAATACGAAACAGAAAAAAAAGTGTTTAATCGTAAGACTTATAATGAAGTTCCGGCAGGATTTGAATTGCAGAAAAACATTCATATCAAATTCGATGATCCCAATCAGTTGAATGAATTTATTGCAATTTTATCCAATTATGAAATATACGATCTGGTGAAGGTGGATTATTTTTCTAATGCATTAGAAACCATCAAAAAAGAAATGACAACGAAAGCAAAACTTCTTGTTCAGGAAAAATTAAAAAACTATCAGGAATTGCTTGGAGAAACATTTATAAATACTGAGAAAAAAATTACCGATGATTTCATTATAAATGTACCCATAGAAATGTATAAATCGTATGAGGCGTACAATAGTTCTTCTTTAAACTTAAAAAAAGCCGCAAACATTAATCAAATCAACAAATCGGTTACACTTTATTACCAGCCGGTATTTAATAAAGATTTTGATTTTGTAATGAACTCAACGGTTTTAGAACCTGTTATTCAAATACAATATGAAATTAAAATTGCGATTAACAGAGAAAAGAAACCGGTTTCAAAAACAGATAAGGAATTTATTCTGGTGACTCCAAACGGCGATTTAAAAAACCTTAATATCAATACAACGAAACAAAACTAATCTGACAGAATCGTTTCACCAAGTCAAAATACCGTTTCACCCTTTCTGTAAAAAACAAGGTCTTTAAGTTTTTAAGTTTGATCTGTAATCAACAATTAAAAACTCGAAATCATGAAATCAAACCTATTTATCTCAGCACTTTTAGCCACTGCAATTTCTTTTGCAAGCTGCAATTCTTCGAATGCAAATTCTAAAAAGAATACTGTAATCGAAAAACCAATAACGACAGAAAATACCAAAATACAAGTAGCACTTTTACTGGACACTTCCGGCAGTATGGATGGTTTGATAGATCAGGCAAAATCCAGACTTTGGAACATTGTAAATACGCTGACCACTTTAAAATATGACGGAAAAACGCCTGATATCGAAATTGCTTTATACGAATATGGAAATGACGGATTATCTCAAAAATCGAATTATATACGACAAATAGCGCCTCTTTCGACAGATTTGGATTTGATTTCAGAAAAGCTATTTGCTCTGAGTACTAATGGAGGCAATGAATATTGCGGCGCTGTAATTCAGGATGCGACCAAAAAACTAAAATGGGCGAAAGACGACAACAATATGAAGCTGATTTATATTGCCGGAAACGAAGAGTTCAATCAGGGCGGGATTAATTATAAAGAAGCGATTAGTGATGCCCTAAAAAATGGCATTTATGTGAATACTATTTATTGCGGAGATAAAGCACAAGGCATACGCGAACTATGGAAAAACGGTGCCGATTACGGAAAAGGGAAATATTTTAATATCGATTCTAATGAATCTGTGCGATACATTGCGACGCCGTATGATGATGAAATTACAAAATGCAATGAAAAAATCAACAAAACTTATATTAGTTATGGTGCCAAAGGTTCTGCAAAAAAAATGAATCAGGAAACTCAGGATAAAAATGCACAGAAAGTTTCTGCATCAAATTATGCTGAACGTGCGGTAAGCAAATCAAAAGCGGTTTATAAAAATGAAAGTTGGGATTTGGTAGACAAAGTAAAAGAGGATAACACCGCTATTTCTAAAATCAAAAAAGAAGAATTACCGGCAGAACTTCAGAATAAATCTGAAGCTGAAATCAAAACAATTGTCGAACAAAAAACGAAAGAGAGAGCCACAATCCAGAAAGAAATTGGTGAATTGGGCAAAAAACGTCAGCAATTTATTGATACCGAAACTAAGAAAACCAAGAAACAAGATGATCTGGGAAATGCCATCAATACATCGATCGTTGGTTTTGCAAAAGTGAAAGGTTATACGGTGGAGAAATAAAACCAATCGGTAAACATGAAAAAGAAAATCTTCCTTTTGCTGCTGTCCAGTATTTTTGGTCTGAGTTTTGCATGTACGAACAAGAAAGAAGAATCGATAAGTATCAAAAATTCAAAACCGGTTTATTCCTACGAAGAGAAACTAAAAAGTGAGATCACTGAAATCAGGAGTTTTTTGGGGAAAACGCCTAAATACAATTCAGATGTTGTTTTCTTTTTAGACATGAAGATTGAATCTGGAAAAAACCGGTTTTTTATTTACGATTTAAAACACAACAAAATACTCGATAAAGGTTTGGTCGGACACGGTTCCGGATCTGAAACTGGAACTTACGGAAAGCTAAAATTTAGCAATGTCAAAAATTCGAATTGCAGTTCTTTAGGAAAATATGCCATTGGCGGTTCCTATTCAGGAAGATTTGGCAAAGCCTATAAACTCTACGGTTTAGACAAGACAAACAGTAATGCTTTCGACCGAAATATAGTACTTCACAAATATGTTGACGTTCCTTTTGAAGAGCAAATTAATCCTATTTGCAATAGTTTGGGATGCCCAATGGTCAACGAAAAGTTTTTTAGCGTAATCGAAAAAAAGATTGATAATTCTAAAAAGAAAATCATTTTAGTAATTTATTATTAAGTTAAACCAACCTTCGGGCAATTTTTGTTATCTATACTTTTATAATAACACTTTAAATTATAAACTCATGATTAAAAAACAAGCCACATTGCTCTTATTGCTAATAAGCACGTTTGTATTGGCACAAAAGCCAATTTTTACTACTGCCAAAGTAAAATCAGCAACAGTATATTTTAATGCCGCCGAATTATCTCAAACTGCAACTGCAACACTACCAACTGGTGCGAGCGAAATTGTAATCAAAAATGTTGCGGTGAATTTAAATGAAAATTCTGTGCAAATTGGCGCACCATCTGGCGTAACAGTTCTTTCGGTTCAATTTACCAATAATTATATTTCAGAATACGAAACAGATTCTAAATCGCCTGCGCTAAAAATAGTTAGAGACAGTATTGCTTTGGTTCAGAAGGAAATTCAGAAAGTGAATAATACCATTAATTCTGAAAACAAAACGATACAGCTTTTAGATAAAAACCAGCAGATTTCGGGCGTAAATTCAGGTTTGAACGTAGCTGAATTAATGAAAATGGTGGATTATTATAAAAACAAACAAATCGAGATTGCCAACAATATTAATACGCTTTCTGAGAAACAGCAAAAATTAAACGAATTACTGTATAAATTACAAAGCAAACTGGAAATTAATGCTAATAAAGAAGAAAAAACTTCATCCGGTAAATTAATTGTTCAGGTTATGAATGAAGTTGCAGGAATCGTTCCGTTAGACATTTCATACTTAACAAATAATGCTTCGTGGACTCCGTTTTATGACTTACGTGCCGAAAGCGTTACGGCGCCAATTAATATGATGTACAAAGCTCAGGTTGTTCAGAATACCGGAATCGACTGGAAAAAAGTAAAACTTACTTTGTCCAGCGGAATGCCAAATCAAAACAATCAGGCACCAATATTAAGTTCGTGGTTTTTGAGAGACAATAGTTTTGCTCAAAATGGTTATGGATCGCAAAGAAATAAAATGAATCAATTGCAAGGACGAGTTGCAGGACTTGCTGTAGAGAGCAACGAATTGAAGGAAGTTGTTGTAACGGCACCTGTAATGAAAAAATCATCTGTTTCAAGTTATACAACTGTCGAAGAAAATCAATTGAATGTTTCGTTTGATATTGATATTCCTTACGATATTTTATCAAACGGAAAAGTTCATAGCGTTTCTTTAAAAGAAATAAAATTACCTGCATCTTATAAATATTATGCTGCACCAAGAGTAGAAAACGAAGCTTTTCTGTTAGCTGAAATTGCAGATTACAGTAAGTATAATTTATTAAGAGGCGAAGCCAATATTATTTTTGAAGGCATGTATGTTGGTAAAACTTTTATAGAACCGAACCAAACGAGCGATACTTTGAATTTAAGCATGGGACGTGATAAAAAGGTTTCGATTAAGCGAGAAAAAGTGGCTGATAAATCAGGAACTAAGTTTTTATCTGCCAAGAAAGAACAAACTTTTACTTTTGACATCACAGTAAGAAATAATAAAAAAGAAGCGGTTGAATTGTTATTGAAAGATCAATATCCGTTAAGTACCAATAAAGAAATTGAGGTAGAATTATTGCAAAGTGACGGTGCAAAAATAAATGCCGAAACCGGAATACTTACCTGGCAATTGCAGCTAAAACCAAATGAAAACAAGAAATTCAGAATTAGTTATAAAGTCAGATATCCTAAAGACCAGAATTTGAATTTATAAAGGAAACCGAATTGAAACACAAATTCCACTAATTTTCACGGATTAATCTGTGTTTATTAGTGGAATTTGTGTTTAATCTAAAACTCTAATTAAGGAGCCGGATCAGGAATTATCGCCTGAACTCCCGCTATTTCGGTTAAGATTTCTTTCGACAAAAAGACATCAATTGTATCGATGTTTTCTTTTAATTGTTCCATTGTCGTTGCACCAATAATCGCGCTCGTTAAAAACGGTTGTTGCAAAACAAATCCTAATGCCAATTCTGTCAATGTCAGGCCGTGTTTTTTAGCAATTTCCTGATACAATCTTGTCGCTTGCAAACATTGATCACTATTGTAACGTGTGTACTGCGGGAAAAGATTGATTCTTGCGTTTGGATGTGCTTCTCCGGTTAAAAACTTACCTGTTAAAACTCCAAAAGCCAAGGGAGAATAAGCCAGTAAACCTACATTTTCATATTTTGAAACTTCGGCAGAACCTACTTCAAAAAGACGATTTAATAAATTATACGGATTTTGAACGGTTTTGATTCTTGGCAAATTGTGGTATTTGCTTTCTTCCAAAAGACGCATCATTCCCCAGGCATTTTCGTTAGAAACCCCAATGTGTTTTATTTTTCCTTCTTTAATTAATCCGTCAAAAGTTTCCAGAGTTTCTTTAAAATTATCTTCCCATTCAGCATCGTGATCTTTAAAACCGCGTTGTCCAAAATAATTGGTTGGTCGTTCCGGCCAATGCATTTGGTACAAATCGATATAATCTGTCTGAAGACGTTTTAAACTATTTTCTAATGCGTATTTAATACTTTCCGGAGAAAAATCTACTTTCTCTCTCATATAAGTAAAATTAGGGTTTGGACCCGCAATTTTAGAGGCCAAAACCACTTTTTCGCGATTTCCGGTTTTCTTGAACCAGGTTCCTATAATTTTCTCTGTACTTCCGTAAGTGCTTTCGTTTGCAGGAACTGAATACATTTCGGCAGTATCAAAAAAGTTAATTCCTCTTTCGAGTGCATAATCCATTTGTTGATGTCCTTCTGCTTCAGTATTTTGTTGCCCGAAAGTCATTGTTCCGAGGTTTATTTTACTAACTTTTATGTCGGTGTTGGGTAGTGTGGTATATTTCATTTCTTTTGAGTTGCTAAGTTGCTGAGTGACTAAGATTCTAAGTTTACAGCTTTTGAATTATAAAACTCAAAGATACGACGGGATTTTTCAAATGAAAATTGTACAAAAGTTAAAAAAAGGATAAGGTTTTTTTTTAAGGTTCTGAGTTGCTAAGATCCTAAGGGACTAAGTTTTATTTTTGATAAACAAAAAAGGTTCAAAGTAAAACTTTGAACCTTCTGTTATTTTAAGCTTTTCAAAGGATTTTGAAACGAATTAAAAACCCTAATTACAAAAATTGAGTTTTCTTTAATCTGATATAATACTTTATAATTTCTAATGATAATTCGTCGGCAATCAAATCTATATTCATCTACCTGAAATTGTTCAGCAAATACAATACTATTTGTACAATTAAACAATTCATCTCTAATTTGAATTGCTTTTTCTTTAGAGACCACTTTCTTCAATGAAATATAAATATCTTTTAAATCTTCTTTCGCAATCTTAGTCCAAAAAACTACAAGTTTACTATTACTCATTATCCCAATCTTGCATTTCTTTCGATAAATCTTCTTTTGAAATTATTCGATTGTATTTTACATCATTCAATCCTTCCTCAACTTTATTATTATATTCAGATAAAGTTAAAGGATTCCCCTGCGCATCATATGAAACCACTTCATTTAAATAGTTATCAAACACAGAAGAAACAATTCTTAATACTCTTTCATCAGCAAGATCTAATTGATGACGTATTTTATCTTTTAATTCTGGAAGTCCCATAATTATAGCTTTTTTAGAGTTTCAAAGTTACAAAAATATAAAATCAAAAAAGGCCCAAAGTTCAAAACTCTGAGCCCTTATAAAATCTTAGCAACTTAGTCCCTTAGAATCTTAGCAACTTTAATTAATACTATTCAACATATCAGCGATTTCATCTAATCTTGGTGTTAAGATGATTTCGATTCTACGGTTTTTAGCTTTTCCTTCCGGGGTAGCATTACTCGCTAGCGGAGAAAACTCGCTACGACCTGCTGCTGTTAATTTTTGTTTGTTGATTTTAGCGTTTTCGCTTAAAATATTTACAATTGCCGTAGCTCTTTTAGTCGATAAATCCCAGTTGTTTGCAATTGGTCCTGAACCTGCATACGGATCATCATCTGTATGACCTTCGATAAGAACTGAAAGATCCGGATTGTCTCCTAATACTTTTCCTAATTCTACAACGGCTTTTCTACCTTCGGTTCCAACGGCCCAGCTTCCTGAATTAAAAAGTAATTTGTTTTCCATAGAAACATATACTTTTCCGTTTTTTTGTTCCACAGTCAAACCTTTACCTTCAAAACCGTTTAAGGCTTTAGATAAAGTTTCTTTTAGTTTGCGCATTGCTTCTTCTTTTGCAGCAATCATAGCTTCAAGTTCGTTTAATCGACTTGCCGTTTTATCAAGACTTGCTTGTTCTTCGGCTAGTTTTTTTGATTTTGCTTCTAATTGAGCTAACAATTCACGGTTTTTAGCCATGTTTTTCTCTAATGCATCGTTGCTGTTTTTTTCTAATGCATTGTATAAATCCTGCAAAACTTTGAACTTACTTTGCGCCGCAGCCAAATCTGCTTTTTGTTTTGCCAATTCGTCTTTGGTAGCATTTAGATCTTTGGTTAGATTATCGCGTTCTAATTCTAACTGATTTTTTGATTTTTGTAAATCGGCATTTTGATCTGCGATGGAACGGTTTTCTTTTTTAAGATCTGAATATTTTGTTTCAAGATCGTTGTAAATTTTCTTGGATACGCATGAAGTCATAGACATAGCTAGAACTAGTAATCCGATGGAGGCCTTTTTAATCATATTACTTTTTGGTTTTTATTTTTGGGGAGCATTAATAATGAACAATGTCAAAATTCAATATCAATAACAATATTAATATTGAATTTTTAACTTGCTATTCTCTCAACAAGAACAGTACCAAACTTTACTCGATTTCGACTAAAACCGGGCAATGATCTGAATGTACGGCGTCCGGAAGAATTACGGCGCGTTTTAATCTGTGCTGTAAAGAGTCGCTTACCAAATTGTAATCAATACGCCAGCCTTTGTTATTTCCTCTGGCTCCGGCGCGGTAACTCCACCATGAATAATGATGCGGATCTTTATTGAAATGACGGAAACTGTCGACAAAACCTGATTTCATAAAGCCATCAAGCCAGGCACGTTCTGCAGGTAAAAATCCAGAAACGGTTTTGTTACGAACAGGATCGTGAATATCGATGGCTTCGTGGCAAATATTGTAATCGCCACAAATAATCAAATTAGGTATTGTTAGCTTTAGCTCGTTAACATAAGTTTGAAAGTCATCCATAAACATAAATTTATGATCTAATCTTTCAATATTGGTTCCTGACGGAAGGTAAAGACTCATTACAGAACAATCGTCGAAATCGGCACGAAGGTTACGTCCTTCAAAATCCATGTGCTGAATTCCGGTTCCGTAAACTACATTATTGGGTTTTGTTTTGGATAAAATAGCTACTCCGCTATAACCTTTTTTGGTAGCGGGATAATAGTATTGATACGGATAACCGGCATCTTTTATTAAATCGACCGGAATTTGTTCTTCGGTGGCTTTTATTTCCTGAAGACAAATAACATCAGGGTTGGCATTTCGTAACCATTCGATAAAGCCTTTAGTTATTGCGGCGCGTATTCCGTTTACATTATAAGAAATAATTTTCATCAGTGTTTTTTTAAGGATTCCAAATGTAATAAAAAAGTGGAAAGTTTGTGTTTGAAACAGCGAAAAGTAGACTTTTTTGTTATCTTTGTTCGCTGCTCTAATAAATTAAAAATAGTACATGGGTTTAGTTACCGCGAAAGAAGTTGCAAAGGCAATAAATGTTGAGAAGTACGGAGTTCTTGGTACTTTTTCAGGCTGGATTCTTATGAAGGTCCTTAAAATTTCTACCCTTAATAAAATTTACGATCATAATAAACATTTAGAAGACGTTGCGTTTTTGAACGGAGTATTGGATGAATTGCAAATTAAGTTTGAAATTCCGGAAGAAGATTTAAAACGTTTACCTAAAGATGGCGCTTATATTACCATTTCAAATCACCCTCTTGGAGGAATTGATGGTATTTTGCTATTGAAATTAATGCTCGAAAGAGAACCAAATTTCAAGATTATCGCCAACTTTTTATTACACCGAATTGTTCCGCTAAAAAAATACATTATGCCGGTTAATCCTTTTGAGAATCATAAGGATGCTAAATCGAGCGTGGTGGGAATTAAAGAGACTTTGCGTCATTTAAGTGATGGAAAACCGTTAGGAATTTTCCCTGCCGGGGAAGTTTCTACCTATAGAGACGGAAAATTAGTAGTGGATAAACCTTGGGAAGAAGGTGCTCTAAAATTGATTAGAAAAGCCAAAGTTCCGGTTGTACCGATTTATTTTCATGCTAAAAACAGCCGATTATTTTATTGGCTTTCTAAAATTGATGATACCTTAAGAACTGCTAAACTACCATCTGAATTGCTTACGCAGAAAGACCGTGTAATTAAAGTTCGTATTGGAAAACCAATTTCTGTAAACGAACAAAATGAGTTTGAATCGTTTGAAGATTACTCTGAATTCCTGAGAAAGAAGACTTATATGCTTGCCAATCCTTTTGAAAAGGACCATAAATTATTGGACACGGCAAGTTTAAAAATACCAAAAGCACCTAAAAAAATCGTTACGCCTGCAAACGAACTAGAAATGATTAACGAAGTAAACGCGTTAAGAAATAGCGATTGTCGTTTATTGCAGAGTAAAAATTACGAAGTATTTTTTGCAAGAGCAAAATCGATTCCGAATATCCTGCACGAAATTGGCCGTTTGCGCGAAATCACTTTTCGTGAAGTGGGCGAAGGAACTAATGAATCTATCGATTTAGACAAATTCGACCAATATTATCACCATATGTTTTTATGGGATGATGAAACCAAAAAAATTGCCGGTGCCTATCGTATGGGATTGGGTTCTGAAATTTACCCTAAATACGGTATTGAAGGTTTTTATTTGAATGATTTATTTAGATTCGAACCTGAATTGCATGATATGATGCACAAATCGATCGAAATGGGTCGTGCGTTTATAATCAAAGAATACCAGCAAAAACCAATGCCTTTATTCCTTTTATGGAAAGGTATTATTCATACTACGTTACGTTATCCTGAACATAAATATTTATTGGGCGGTGTGAGTATCAGTAATCAATTCTCTGACTTTTCGAAATCACTTATGATTGAGTTTATGAAGTCGAATTATTATGATCCTTATATTGCGCAATACATTCACCCGAAGAAAGCGTATAAGGTAAAACTAAAAGATGCTGATAAGGATTTCATCTTTGATGAAGCAGAATCTGACTTAAACAAATTCGATAAAATCATTGACGAATTAGAACCAGGAAATTTACGTTTGCCGGTTTTAATTAAAAAATACATCAAGCAAAATGCACGTGTTGTCGCTTTTAATGTCGATCCTTTGTTCAACAATGCCGTAGATGGTTTGATGTATATAAGAATCGCAGATATTCCTGAAAGCACTATGAAACCTGTTATCGAAGAGTTTCAGATAGAATTGGAACGTAAATTATCTGAGAAAGAAGATTAATTACAAAATTGGATATAAAATAAAAAAACTCATAAGCCGCAGCTTATGAGTTTTTTTATTTTAATACTTTATTTGCTTGTTGCTGTTCACTTTAAACAACTTCTTCCCGGTTTAAATTAAATATTTCTTCTCCAATATCATCTAATTTATCAAGCACACCCTCAACTCCGGATTCTATCATTTCTGCTCTTTCTTTATTTGATATTGGAACTATCCATAAAAAAGTAGTATTTGATTCTCTATATTGAGGCAATTGAATTTCCGGCAGCACTTTGAGCTTATTGGTAAGTATACCAAAATTAAATTTTTCATTAACTCCTGTTTGAAACTCTACAGTATGCCCTTCTGCTAAAAAAGTAACAAAATCCCAAGGTATTGCTGTTATCCCGCTTATAGAGCTCCCAATTTTATTTATCTGGTCGTTATTCAATGCAGACTTTAGAATAACTCCAAGTTCTATTCTATTAACATCACTTGTGTTTTCAAAATACATCTCTATTTTGGGCTGTGGTCGCAATGATACTGCTACTGTTGCAAAAACAACTTTTTCTTCACCTTGATTTACACAAAGACCTTTTGGAGGCCATTCTGCATTATCAATTGCAAAATATTTTTCACTTTTACCGAATATTTCATCGTAATAATCTAAAATTTCTGGCTGCAGAATTCTAAAAGGACTCATTTCTTCATCCCATGATTTTAAAAATTCGTCTGAACGTTTAACACGCGTGCGCATTTCATTATCTTCTGAAAGTTCCCACGCAAAATCGCCTGTTCCTTTACAATCGCGAGCGTATCCGTAAAAACCGCCATTACCTCCCCAACTAGGAATGACACATAAAATTTCTCCGTTTTCTAATAACGCCGCTCCATCTCCTTCTTCCAGCCAAACAATTTCCAGAGTATTAGCATTAAGTCCTTCCTGTCCTTCCGGAAATTTGCAAAACTCTTTGGTTAACATAGGAGGAACACCTTTTTCCATCAATGCTGTCTCTATTTCATTTGGAGCTGCGCTTAAATTTCTAATCCAACAGCTTTTTGTACCAAAATCTTCATTATCCCCAAACAGATAAAAGTAGGCCGTTCTATTATCCTGTTCTACAATTGCAGTTATTGGACAGCCAGGACTTCTTAGCTCAAGAATAACCTTAGGTTTTTCAATTTTATTATTGTTTCTACTAAATAATCCCATGTTTCTATATTTATTATTCCCAGATTAAATTACGCTTAAGCAACGTTTTTTATCTTGAAAACACTATTAATTTTAAACTAAAATAATACTTTTTAATTTCAGTTGGCACGAACTTATCTGTAAAAATTATGGAAAAGTAATTTATCACTTCCTTTTAAATTTGATCATCTATACGCTCACACTATAGGGAAAATACTTAACGTTGACGCGAAGTCAAAAAAAAATCCCATTTGCTTTCACAAATGGGAACTTAATATTTTAAAACCAAATCGACTGATGTAAGATATCATCAAAGGAGTTATTCCTAACAAATAGTACTAACCTTATCAAATGATAAAAGGCCAGAAAATAAGCCATATTATAGGCTAATTTTCGATTGTATAGAATTCCTGTAAAATATTCTTTTTTGGTAATGATTTCTGTGGTTAATATAATAATGGTCAGCCAGCAAAATAGAATAACAAAAGGTCCTAAAATGTGGTAACTAACACTCTTATAAATATCTCCCTGATAAAAATACACCAACGATTTTGTTATACCACAACCCGGACAAGGAAATCCGGTAACCATTTTAAAGGGACAAAACGACTGATCTGTTTCTAAATGGTCATTGTGGTTGTTAAGCATTAAGAAAAACGGAATTATCAGTGTAATTGCTGCACCGATAATTCCGTAAACTTTACGCTTTACTCTGCTATTATTTGTATAATCTGTTGATATCACCTTGTACGATCATTGCAGCTGCCATAGGAAAGAAAAGACCTAAAACAATTAATAAAGTAGACTGATCTTTTTGAAGCTCACCAGTTTTTTCATAAACTTTTGGCAACGCATCTTTACCAGCTAAGTAATAAAAATAAATATTTACAGGTAAACAACATCCTGCAAAAATTGCAATAGGCTGCGAAATAACTTCTTTTTTAGCTACAGCATTAAAAACCTCTGCAACTTTAATATTCCAATAAATCAAATATAAACCACAAGTTAAAAATCCAAAAATCAATACCATTATTGGATCTACTTTGAATACTGGGATTTCGTTAAAATCATTAGACGTCTCTTTAAAATTGTTTTCCATTTTTATTTATTAAAATTAATTGGTTAGTTCCTACTCTTCGGATTTTCGGCTACTCCTTATTTAGAAACAATATTATTAAAAATTAACTGTAAAAACTAATAATCACCTGAAAATTGTACAGAAAAAACTCGTTATAAAACTCTAAAAATATTACAAGCCTTCTAAGTGCTTTTTGACTGAACTTACTTTGAGTAAACTGTTTTAATTTTATCGACAATAACCTGCGCCAGGCGTTCATGGCTCTCAAATGTCCAACCGGCAATATGAGGCGTTAGTAGAGCATTTTTAGCTTCTAGAAGATATTGAAAAGCTTCGGGAGTATTTTTATCCTGAAATAAAGTTTCAAAGGATAATTTTTCATATTCCAAAACATCCAAACCTGCTCCCAAAATCTTTTTAGACTTCATCGCTTCAACCAAATCTGCCGTGACGATGTTTTTACCACGTGATGTATTGATGATCCAAAATGGCTTTGCGAAAGCATGTATAAAATCAGTATTGACCATTTTATCTGTTTCAGGAGTCCACGGAAGATGTAAACTCAAAACATCGGCTTTTTGCTGTAATTCCTGTAATGAAACTTGTTTGGCATTTTCGTCTCCAATATTTTCTAAAATATCATGAAAGATAACATCGACTTCAAAACCGCGAAGTTTTTTAGCGAAAGCTTTTCCCATATTTCCATAACCAATAATCCCTACCGTTTTGCCATCTAATTCGTGGCCGCGATTACTTTCACGATTCCAATGTCCGGCTTTAATTTCGGCGTCGGCCTGATTCAAATTATTAAATAAAGACAATATTACGCCCAATGAATGTTCTGCAACAGCGTTGCGATTACCCTCAGGAGCAGCAATCAAATGAATTCCTTTTGTTTCGGCATACTCACAATCGATACTTTCCAAACCCGCGCCAACTCTGGCAATAAACTGCAAATTGGTCGCTTTGTCGAGAAAGGTTTTATCAATTTTAAAACGGCTTCGAATTACGATTCCGTTATAATCTTGAATTTTGGCCTCGATTTCTTCTTTCGAAGATTTAAAATCGGCGTGGTTTTCAAAACCGGCATCTTCTAATTGTTGCCAAAGAATTGGGTTATTGCTGTCGATATGCAGAATTTTTATGCTCATTGTAGTTGTTTTTTTATGGAAACAAAAATACGGCTAATTCTTTATATTTTCCCTTCATTACTCATCGAACAAAATGTAAAGCAAGCCAAAAATGGTATTAAAATATTTTTTGATTAGTCTAAAAGATAAGCAAACGAATAGAACACATATGGCGAATCGTATTTTATCACTCCTGTTGTTAGCTGACCATTTGATTCTTTCATTCTAAACTCAGTAAGCGCAGCATAACCCGGTGTTTGAAACTGACGAATTAGACGTCCTTCTTTATTTATCACGAAAATTGCCACACTCTGTTTTTCATCTCCATTAGATTTTTCCGTCAAGTACAACCAAAACACAAAATCTCCATTGGCACGTTTAAATCCTTCTGCACTATTGATGTACGGTACTTCGTAATTATCCGGGAATACAAATTGTATTTGCCATAAAGCTGTATTATGTGAACTCAGTTTTTCGAATATGATTTTATTCGAAAACATTCCTTTTTGCTTAAAGTTATAGGTTTCCTTTTTTACTTCATCTTTATAAAATGTAACCGTCGACCAGGTTTCTTCTTTCGCTGGTTCAACAACAGATTCCTGAGTTTCTGCAGAAGTTTCTGTTTCGCTTTCCTCTTCATCACTTTCCTCAGGTGCCGATGGTCCGCGATAAACAGATTCATAAGGTTCTTTATCTGACTTGTCTGTAGTAACTTTTAAATCTGAGTTTACTGTAAATCTTTTATTCGTTGCATAATAGTAACCATCGGCACTTGTATTTTCTATTCCTTCAATATACAAACCGCCATCACTATTCAATTTTATTTTATCTATTTTCGTATCTACGTACTGCTCAAAAACATTCATTTTTAAAAGTTTAAGATTAGTGTCGAGTATTGCGACAAACGGCATTTGCTCTACTTCAGACTTTCCAACTTGTCCATAAACACAGATTTTACCTTTTAGATATTCTACAGAAAAATTACCTGTTGGTATATACGAAATACCTTTTTCCTGAAAAGATTTTAGGAATATCGATTCCATTGATTTACTAACCGTTTCATAACCTGAGTAGGTATTATTAAATTTTAGTTTATCGATATGATATTCTTTTAAGTTATAGCGCACTCTTCCTTCGCCAGTTTGTTCTTCAACGGACTGAGTTAAAGTTCTATCTTCTTTTTTGATAAATAATGTAAACCCGCCCTGATTGTCTGTTTCAACCTGAGTGGTAAAAAGTTCATACTTTGTTTTAGGTTTTAATGCCAGTTTTTGCTTTTTTATTTCTTTCCCTTCTTTATCGAGTATTAAAACAAAAGCAGCAGTATTGTTACGGTTTTCATCACTTTCTTCGATAACGAAAAGCATATTTCCGTTGGCTAATGCATGAACACCTTCAAGATATCCGGTTTTCATATCCCATTTATATTGCCATAATTCGGGTGAATTGTATTTTTTCGAAAAATGAATAACTGATTTTACTTTCAGTTTTTCATTACCGGTTATTGGCTGATCCTTTTGATAGTTTTTGTCAATACTTACAGGAATGGGCTTTTTTTCAGAGATTTTTCCATCATTTTGAGTGTTTTCTTTTTTACAGGAAATTTGAATCAGAATAAAAAAAAGTATTAAAGCGCGAAATAGACCTATTTTATAGTTCATTAAGGTGGTTTTGGTTATTAAGAAGCACGAAAATACTATTATTTTTTTTAAGTTTTTTCTTAAATCAACAACGATTAAGAAGCTTCTAAAAAGCATCAAAATTTATTTTAAAGATGTTGTAAAGTCAAATAGAAAGCTGCTGAATTTTTTATTGGTGAGATTTTTTTTAACTTTGAATAAATACGAATAGAGAAAATTTCTCTTTTTTAAATCTTCAGAAACCTCCGCAATGAAACTAACCAAGACTTTTAAAGCCTTTTTTGACAACGAAAAATCAGGAGGATTGCTCTTACTATTTGTTACGCTTATATCGCTATACCTTGCCAACTCCCCTTTTCAAACTGAATATATTGCTTTTTGGGAAAAAGATTTAGGCGGACATTCGATCACACACTGGATTAACGATGGTTTAATGACCATTTTCTTTTTATTGATAGGCTTAGAACTGGAACGAGAAATCTATCACGGAGAACTATCAAGTATAAAAAACGCTTCATTACCAATTATGGCGGCTTTTGGCGGAATGTTGGTTCCCGCGGCTATTTTCCTGGCTTTAAATTTTGGAACTGCAACACAAAACGGGGCAGGAATTCCTATGGCAACTGATATCGCGTTTGCCATTGGGATTTTATCTCTTTTAGGAAAAAGAGTTCCGGCGTCATTAAAAGTATTTTTAACAGCTTTGGCGGTTATAGATGATCTGGGAGCGATTATCGTTATTGCTATATTTTACACCACCTCAATTGCATTTGTAAATCTTGCTATTGCTTTAGGAATATGGGTTTTCTTGTTTATTTTGAATCGAATGAAAATTCACAATCTGATTCCTTATTTAATTGGAGGAATTGTGATGTGGTACTTCATGCTTAATTCGGGAGTTCATGCTACCATTACGGGTGTTATTCTGGCATTTGTAATTCCGTTTGGAGATGGCGGAGAAAAATCTTCTTCGTATAAATTACAGCACTTTTTACACAAACCTGTTGCTTTTGTTATTTTACCGCTATTTGCTATTGCCAATACATGCATCGCTATCGAATCTGACTGGCATCAGGGATTAAATCATCCTAATACATATGGTATTATTTTAGGTTTAGTGATAGGTAAACCATTAGGGATTTTGCTTTTTTCTTCGATTGGAGTAAGTGCCGGTTTATGTGCTTTACCCAAGAGTCTAAAATGGGCGCATATTCTGGGCGCAGGAATGTTAGGCGGGATAGGTTTTACAATGTCTATTTTTATCACGCTCCTGGCTTTTAAAGATCCTGAGGTTATTGTTTTTTCTAAAATTGCCATCCTTATTGCATCCGTACTTTCCGGAATATTTGGATTTGTTTATTTGAAATATATCCTGACAAGAAATAAAACCATTTGATTTTATGAATTCGATATCTAAAATTACAGCTGTATTTGTACTTGCATTGCTGGTTTTGGCCTGCAATAACAAACCAAAACCTGTAATCGAAAAAGATGCTTCTACATCAAAAGTTTCACTTAAAACGAACACAAATGAAGACGTTATTGAAGGTTTATATGAAACACATCCGGAATCCGAAAATAGTGACGAATGCAAAATTTCGATTGAAATAACCAAAACTAAAACAGGTTATAGTTACTTTCTAAAAACGAAACTTCGAAAATTAAAAGGTATCGCCACGTTAACCACCAACGAATCCGGGGAAAAAATTATCGCTTTAGAAGGCATAGAATGGGATGAATATGAGGGTGATATTAGCCGTGAAGAAGAAAATGATTCTATCGCTGATTCAGGAACAAATTCTCAAGAATTAAAAATCCCTGTAGGAATTGGCGCGGGCTACACCCAAGATACTCTCACGATTCAGAATTACGGTAATGCCATGAATTCTTACACTAAGATTTCAGAATGCGGGAGGAAATATATACAGCTGATTAAGAAATAGATTTTTTAAATTCCAAAATTTCAGTTGTGAATAAATTCCAAATCCTAATTTTCCACAATCTTGTCATCTTTGACAAACTGTACGAAAACAAAAAATCCCAAACCCCAACAAAGTTGGAATTTGGAATTTTAAATATTGTAATTTATTAAATTTTATCCCTTGATCTGTTTCAAAGAAGTCTTAATACCTTTTATCAAAGATGAACTAAAGCCATTATGTTCCATTTCGTTCAATCCTACGATTGTGCAGCCCTGCGGCGTTGTTACACGATCGATTAATTGTTCCGGATGTACTTTTTCCTCTAGCAACATTTTAGCAGCTCCTTTTACAGTTTGTGCTGCAATTGCCAAAGCGGTTTGAGAATCAAATCCTATTTCGATTCCGGCTTGCATCGAGGCACGAATGTATCTTAAAGCATAAGCTGTTCCGCATGCACCAAGAACCGTTGCAGCATCCATTAATTTTTCATCGATAACGGGAGCAGTTCCTAAATCCTGAAATAAGTCAACGATTGGCAATGCTTTTTCTCTGTCCTTTTCAGGGAAAGAAATACAGGTTGCCGATTCGCCAAATTGTGCTGCAATATTGGGCATAATACGAATTACCGGAAAAGCATTGTTTGTTTTTTCCTGAAGCATATCCAAAGACAAACCACTCACTGCCGAAGCAATGGTTTTTCCCGGAATTGCTGATAAAATTTCAGCAAAAACAGTATCGACCTGATACGGTTTAATGGTTAAAATTACCACATCGGCCTCTTGAATATTATGTTTATTATCTGATGAAACCGTGATTCCGTACTCTGTTAAATATTGAATACTGGCGATGTTTCTTCTTGTAACTGTGACTTGGTTGTTTTTGGAGAATTTAGCAATTCCCAAGGCTATAGAAACCCCAAGATTTCCTCCTCCTATGATATGTACTTTCATTGCTTATTTATTGGCTGGTTAATA
This sequence comes from Flavobacterium sp. C3NV, assembly GCF_046825355.2. Lineage (NCBI taxonomy): Bacteria > Pseudomonadati > Bacteroidota > Flavobacteriia > Flavobacteriales > Flavobacteriaceae > Flavobacterium > Flavobacterium sp. C3NV. The sequence goes on from NZ_JBKQBJ020000009.1 coordinate 41,882, forward strand.
GCGAATTTTTCAGCCACAAATTACACAGATTTTACAGATCTTAAATCACTGTATTCTATTAATTTGTTGCAAAAACTTAGAAACCAAGAATCAATTTGGCTACTCCAAAATAGAGCATAATTCCAAATACGTCATTGGTTGTGGTAATAAACGGACCTGTCGCGATTGCGGGGTCAATTTTATTTTTATGTAAAAATAACGGTACCAGAGTTCCTAAAGTCGCAGCAAATAAAATGACTACAATCATCGAAATTGAAATGGCAATTCCCACTAAATATTGTTGGTACATTATAGAATGATACGCCAATAAAAGCAAGGATATAATGGTTCCTGAAATCATAGAAACGCTAATCTCTTTGCTAAAATAACCACGGCTAAATTCTTTTAATGTTCCGTTTGCCAAACCTTGCACCACAATCGCCGATGCCTGAACACCAATATTTCCTGCGGTTGCAGAAAGTAACGGAACGAAAATAATTAAGGTTGAATATTTTTGAAACGTTGCTTCATTTCCTTTCAAAACAAAAGATGCTACAATTTCGATCACCATTCCTATTAAAAGCCATGGCAAACGCGCTTTTGTTAGTTCAAGCACACTATCGTTTGATTCTACGTCCTGTGTAATACCCGCCGCTAATTGATAATCCTTATCAGCTTCGTCCTTGATTACGTCTACGATATCATCAATTGTAATTCTACCTACCAAACGTCCTAATTCATCAACAACCGGAATTGCCTCTAAATCGTATTTTTGCATGATACGCGCTACCTCAACATCTTCGGTATCTACGTTTACAAAGTTGAGTTTTCGAATATAAATATCAGAAATTTGTGTTTTGGTCGAAGTTGTCAGTAAATCTTTTAGTGATAATCTTCCTTTTAATCGGTTTTCATCATCGACCACATAAATCGAATGTACTCTGGAAACATTTTCTGCCTGAATACGCATTTCTTTTACACACGTCAGTACATTCCAATTTTCATTGACTTTTACTAACTCTTTTCCCATCAAACCACCCGCAGAATTTTCGTCGTAACGCAACAAATCGACAATGTCTTTTGCGTGTTCAACGTCATTAAGCTCAGAGATTACTTCCGCTTTTATTTCCTGCGAAAGTTCACCAATAATATCGGCCGCATCATTCGTTTCAAGCTCATCAAGCTCTTCTGCAATTTCTTTAGGCGAAAGTCGGCTTAAGATGTTTTCACGCAAATCATCTTCCAGTTCCAGAAGAATTTCTGCCGTTTTATCACTATCTAAAACCTTAAAGATATAAGTTGCCTCATCAAAATCCAGTTCATCCAGGATTTCGGCGATATCAGCATGGTGCAGATCATTTAGTAAAACTTCAAGTTCTTTGTCGTTTTTGCTAACGATATGCTCTTCTAACTGGTGGATTAATTCTTTGCTAACTTTGAACTCCATCGGCTTCTATTTTTTGAGTCAGAACAATAAATTCGTCTACGCTAAGCTGCTCCGGACGCTTATCAAAGATAGTGTCTAATCGCAATTCATCAGATAAATTTAATGTTTTCAAACTGTTACGTAATGTTTTTCGTCTTTGCTGAAAAGCCGTTTTTACTACTGTAAAAAACAACCTTTCTCCGCACGGAAGGCTATAATCTTCCTTTCGGGTCATTTTCATCACACCCGACTTGACCTTGGGCGGAGGAATAAAGACGTTTTCATCTACTGTAAACAGATACTCTGTATCATAGAAAGCCTGGGCCAATACGGATAAGATCCCGTAAGCCTTTGAGCCTTTTTTCTCGCAAATTCTTTCAGCAACTTCTTTCTGGAACATCCCCGAAAATTCTGGGATCTGATGTTTGAATTCTAAAGTTCTAAAAACGATTTGCGTTGAAATATTATAAGGAAAATTTCCAATAATAGCGAATTGTTTATTTTCGTAAACCTCGTTTATATTGTATTTCAGGAAATCCTGAGAGATAATCTTATCTTTTAGTTTTGGATAATTTTCGCCCAAATACACCACAGATTCACCATCAATCTCGATCACGTGCGTGTTAATTGGTTTGTCAAGCAAATACTTAGTCAACACACCCATCCCCGGTCCTATTTCTAAAACCTCATCATATCCTTTTAAGCTTAAAGTATCTGCAATTGCTTTGGCGATACTTTCGTCTTTCAGGAAGTGTTGTCCTAAATGTTTTTTGGCTTTTACTTTTTCCATTTTCTTTTTTATTAGCCACAAAGGCACTAAGGTATTTTTGCCACGAAGACACTAAGACACAAAGTATTATTTTTATTTTTGTTTTGTGAGATTTGCCACAAAGGCGCTAAGTCACAAAGTTTTTTTATTCTTTTCCAAATCAATTACAATCTGGAAATTGTCTTTGTTTTTGTCTACTTTATTCTTCACAGGAAATCTACTTATTCTCTCACTTAAGCGTAAAAAACTATAAAATCTTTCAACTTTAGACAACTTCAAAAAATCCTCTTGCTGTTGTTTATTACTTTCTTCTTTAGTTTGAAATCTAATTTCCATAATTTTTTATTTTTACTAAGACTGAAAACTTAGATTTTAATGCTCCGAAATCACTTCTAACTCTGTTCTGAAAGAAAGCATTTTATCTGCGAACAATCCTAAAGCTTCTCTGTGAAACTCAGGTTCGTCTTCGATATAATATTTTTCCAAAGTTTCTTTGCTGTCAGTAACATATTGAACAGAATAGGTAATTCCACCCATTTCTTCTTCAATTAGAACTTTTACAATTCTTGCTGACGAAAATTTATTGGTAGCCAGAATTTCCGGTATGTGTTTTTCCTGCATCCATTTTAACCATTGGTCATGAACGCTCTCGTGTATGTTTGTGGTAACGTTGTAAATAATCATTTTTTTTTAAGGTTCTGAGATTCTAAGGCTCTAAGGTTCTGAGTTTTTTTTTACTGTTGATCACTAAAATCTTTACAAATCATCATATTACTAATTCTCTATCTATTGGAATTTGGAATTTGCTTTTTTTGGAATTTAATTCTACAAATTCTTGTCTCCTCTCAACTCTCGGTATTTTTTTCTGGCATCAACAAAGTAAATACTGTCCTGATGATTAAAAATTACCTTTTCATACAAAGGTTTTGCCTTTTCTGTATCTTTCAATTCGTCGTTGTAAATTTCTGCCGAAAAAAACAGCGCTTCATCTACATAAATTCCGTCGCTATGATTGTCAATGATCTGTTGATATTGGCTTAAAGCCGAATTAAAATCTTTTTGACTTTCATAAATTTTACCTAAACGCAACAACGTTACAGCTTCTATTTCTTGTCCTTTAAAGGCTTTTAAAATACTCTGAAACTGAGCAATTGCTTCCGGTTTCTTATTCTGATAGATTAAAAAATCACCTTTTGCAAATTGTTTTAATGCCGTTTGTGTTGAATCAGCCACGGTATTGTCATTTATCAGTAAAAAATATTCAAGAGCGTCATTGGCAATCAACTGTGTGTTTGCGGCTTTCAGCTCTTTAAACTGTTTCAAAGCCCATTCAAAATCGCCTTTGTAATAACTTGTTTTTGCCGCTTTTAAACTGGCTTCATGCGCCATGACATCATTCTTTAAATCCAATTGAATTTGCGAATAATAAATCAGCGCCTGATTGAACTTTTCTTCTAAAAGCAAGATGTCCGCCAACTCCATCTTCGCATCTGCTTTTTGATAATCATTCAAATTTAATTCTAATGCTTTTTTAACGATTGCCTTTCCTTCTTCAGTCTTTTTAAGATTAAAAGCCAGGAAATGCGCCTGAATTATTTGCAAAGATAAGGTAAAAGGAGTTATTTCATAGGTTGCAAGCAATTGTTGTAACTCTGTATTGATATTTGGATAATCTTTTTCCTGTGCTTTATCGATTTTAATTTGCATTAAATACGAATTCGTCTGAATCAGCAAGTCTAAATCTTTGGTATTTAAAAGAATAAAATTCAGAATTTCTGTAGCTGTATCGGTGTCATCTTCATTCAAAGCAAACTGACTTAGATTGACAATACTCGAAAGTGATTCCGGTTCGCGTTTGTAAATCGCTTTTTCCTGAATAAAGGCTTTCCCGAATTCTTTTTGCTGCACATAAAACCAACTCAGGTAATGATTCCAGAAAACGTCCTGATCTTTTTGAGTTCTTAGGATTAATGCTTTACGCATGGCATCTTTAAAAGCCGTATTATCGGTTTCACCATTCATGAAACGGGATAATTGCGTTTGTATTAAATTGGCGTTTTGCGGATTATTATACGATTCGGTCAATAAAAGATCAATCATTTGATCGGTTTTCCCTAACTGCCCGTACAACATTCCAATCTGGAAATTAAAATTATAATTGGGCTGTATTTGCATTGCCGTCTGATACGCTTTTAAGGCATATTCGAGCAATACTTTTTTCTCGAAAGAATTCCCAATTCCGTAAACATCATTCGGACTGGTTTTGATTTTTCCTATAGCCTGCTCGTAGTAATCTTTGGCTTTAGCCTCGTTTTTCTGTAATTGATAGTTATACCCCAATTCTACTAAAAAAACACCTTGTTTGTATCTGTTATAGCGTTCCTGAATCACTTTTTGAGCCAAATCAAATTGTTGTAATTGCTGGTAACAATCGATCGTTCTTAAAAAATACTGAGTATTGGATGGCGAAATTTTCAGCAACTCTTCATAACTGATTTTAGCTTTTTCGAAATCACCTTTATCGTAGTAATATTGAGCCAATTGCTCGTTTTGCGAAAAAGCAAAAGCAGACCATAGTAAAACGATATAAATAAAGATGTTTTTCATAATTCAGTCTTTTTTTTTCAGTTTTCAGTCTCAGTTTTCAGTCTCAGTGCAATTCACTGTAAACTGACACTGCGACTGCACACTAAACCTTCTTCGATTTCCAGATTATCAAAGCTACACCAATTAAAATAAAAGGAATACTTAGTACTTGCCCCATATTAATAATCATATCATTTTCAAAGGCTTCTTGATTCTCCTTGAAAAATTCGATTATAAATCGGGCCACAAACATTAAAGTTAAGAAACATCCGAAGATAAATCCATCAGCTTTTTTAAACTTTTCTGTTTTATAAAGATAAAGAACAATTATGAAAATCAATAGATAAGCAAATGCTTCGTACAATTGTGTTGGATGTCTTGGGATCATATCATCTCTTTGAAAAACAACTCCCCAGTTTCCGTTCGTTGGTTTTCCGTAGATTTCAGAATTCATAAAATTCCCAAACCTTATAAAAGCGCCTGTTACCGGAACTCCAATGGCCATTTTATCTAAAATCCATAAGAACTTAACATTGTATTTTCGGCAATATAAAATCATTGCGATCAATACACCAATAGATCCTCCGTGACTAGCCAGACCCTGGTAACCCACAAACTTATAAACTCCCGCTACTTTCTGAATAGGTAACAGAATTTCTATTGGATGCTGTAAAAAATAAGAAGGCTCATAAAAGAAACAATGACCTAATCTGGCGCCCAAAATTGTCCCGACAATTACATAAACCAATAAACTATCCAGATTATCCAGCGAAAGATGTTCTTTTTTATAAATACTTCTTACGATATAATACCCCAGTAAAAGTCCGATAGCAAAAAGAGCTCCATAATATTTTAAAGGAAAACTATCCGTTATCATGACAATAACCGGATCTACATTCCAATTTAAAATTCCGTTACTCATAATAGGTTCTTTATTAAAGTATTCAGTCGCAGTTTACAGTCACAGTCAAAAACTGTAAACTGTCACTGCGACTGTACACTTATTTTAATCTTAATTTATAATATCAAATCCGCAGTAAGGGCGTAAAACTTCTGGAATTACGATTCCTTCCGGAGTTTGGTAATTTTCTAATATTCCGGCCAAAACTCTTGGCAAAGCCAATGAACTTCCGTTAAGCGTGTGTGCCAATTGGTTCTTTCCGTCTTTGTCTTTGAAACGCAATTTCAAACGATTCGCCTGAAAAGTTTCGAAGTTAGAAACAGAACTGATCTCTAACCAACGATCCTGCGCAGTAGAAAACACTTCAAAATCATATGTCAAAGCCGATGTGAAACCCATATCTCCACCACACAAACGTAAAACTCGGTATGGCAATTTCAATTCTTTCAAAATATCTTTTACATGTTCTACCATTCCGTCAAGTGCTGCATAAGAATTATCCGGATGTTCAACACGTACAATTTCTACTTTATCAAATTGGTGCAAACGGTTTAATCCGCGCACGTGAGCTCCGTAAGAACCTGCTTCACGACGGAAACATGGTGTATATGCTGTATACAAAATTGGTAATTCAGTTTCAGCTAAAAGAACATCGCGGAACAAATTTGTAACAGGAACCTCAGCAGTTGGAATTAAATATAAATCATCAATTGTTGAGTGATACATTTGTCCTTCTTTATCCGGTAATTGTCCTGTTCCGTAACCTGAAGCTTCGTTTACCAAATGCGGAACCTGAACTTCATTATATCCTGCAGCCGTATTTTTATCTAAAAAGTAATTGATTAAGGCACGTTGCAAACGAGCTCCTTTTCCTTTATAAACAGGAAAACCAGCACCGGCAATTTTTACACCCAATTCGAAATCGATGATATCGTATTTTTTTACCAATTCCCAGTGAGGTTGTGCACCTTCGTGAAGAACCGGAATATCGCCTTCTTCAAAAACATTTAAGTTATCGTCCGGAGTTTTTCCTTCAGGAACAATATCAGCCGGAAGATTGGGTAAAGTATATAATAAATTGGTTAATTCGGTTGCCAAAGCTTCTGCTTTTTCGCCTAGTTCTTTACTTTTTTCTTTTAATGAAACCGTTTTTTCTTTTAAGATTGCCGCTTTAGCTTTCTCTCCCGCTTTCATTAATTCTCCAATGTCTTTGGATAATTTATTAGATTCAGATAAAGTGTTGTCTAATTCAACTTGTGTGGCACGACGGTTTTCGTCTAATTGCACGACTTCTTCAACAACGCTTTTAGCATCGATATTTCGTTTTGCTAAAGCCTTGATTACTTTCTCCTGATTCTCTCTAATAAATGCGATTTGTAACATAGCTTGATTTTTATAACTATTGTATTTTTTTATAACGGAAGCAAATTTAAGGAAATGTTTTATAAGATCACGACAAAGTTGATTCTAAAGTTATTTCTGGGGTTATTACACGGAGATCACGAAGGGTTACACAGAGATGCGCAAAGATTTTAAATAAATAGAAGTTTTATATTTTGAATAGAACACAACCCCAGCGGGGTGAAATCTTTGCCTCAATATACCGCTCCGATGGAGCTTTAAGACAAAATCAATATCGTTTTCTATAAATATGACGCTTCTCTGAAGCTACATTTTGATTAATTTGATTTTATTCTTTAATCAACTTAAATGTTTCCTCAACACCTTCAGCCGTAACTTTCAAAATATAAAATCCGGGATTTAAAGCAATAACATTTATAGTTCCATCTGTAGTTTTGCCTTTTAAGGCGCTTTTTGATTCGAAATCAAAGAACTCGAAATCAAAATTTTTAGTTTTTAAATTCTCAATAGAAACAACGCCGGAAACAGGATTTGGTAAAACGGAAGGTTTTTTAACATCTTTCAGTTCAGGTTCGGTATTATTACAGGCACTTTGTAATAATGACGGCAAATCTTTCTCATCATAAACCAAATCATACTTGAGTTCTTTTGCTTGCTGAAACAACTCGCAGGCTTTTTTATTTTTATGTTGATCCAGATAGATAATACCGAGATTTTTCATGGCATACGAATTATTCTTATCTGTTTTCAATGCTTCTTTCAAATCACTAATTCCTTTGTCAGATTCTCCTAATTTATGGTATAACAAACCTCTTGTCGTTCTTAAATCCCTTCCGCCATATACTTTATTATCAATTATGGCTCTTTCGAATTTAAAAGCAATCGTAATATTCTCCATTGCTTTTTGATATTCGCCCATATCACTATACAATCTGGCAAGTGCCCATCTTGCATTGGCATGATCCGGTTTTTGAGTTACGATGTTTTCAAAATAATAAGCTGCCAGGTCATACGCTTTTCGGTCTTGCAGCAAAGTAGCAAAACTGTACAAAATACGCAGATCTTCAGGAGCATTTTTTACGGCTTTGTAATAATAATTAAAAGCAAAATTGTCCATATCGAGTGACGCATAAATATTTGCCAGTCGATCGTAAAGCTTGCTTCTGAATACATCTTTCTTTTCTGCCAAAGAATCAGACAACGCTTTATTTTTAGGATCCTTATCTACAGAATATTCAACTTTTTTTAAATCTTCAAGTGCCAATGTGGTATTGCCAAGACTAATGCTTAAAACCCCGCGATTGAATAAATCATTGACTTGTACAGGATTGTAATTGGTTTTGGTATTAATTTCGGTCAGTAATTTGAGTGCTTTCTTCACGCCTTCTTCCCTCTCTTTGCCAAAAGGCAATTTGTGATCTGTTCTGCTTACTAATTTTCCGTGCGAATAATTCCAGGTTACGAGCTTTTCTCCTTGTTTGTTGTACTGAAAAGAATCAGCATTTTTTAAACCTTTACCATCATAATAAAAAACTTCATTCAGCTTTCCGTTAGGATAATAGGTTTTAGTGCTGTCCGGTTTATTATCAGGTCCGTACCAAATTTCGACAGAAACCACATGATCATTATAAAAGTAACGGGAAACATCTTCTGGTTTTTCCTTGCTTGTTTCCTGAGCAGTTAGCAAAACCGGAAAAAGCAATAAGGCAAACATTATTTTTTTAGATAGAATAAGCTGTTCTTTCAAAGTGGTAAGAATTAAATAGAAAATCAAATTTCGGGTAAAATTACTTATGTTCTACCAATAATTCTCTTAATTCATTGGTTTTTAAATACGCGGCAAAACGTCCTGAAAGCAATAAAACCTCTCTTTCGTCAGGCGTAATTCTTAGTTTGGTTTCTACGTGTGAGGCATATTCGTACAATAATAAAACTTGTCTGGCAGATAAAGCTTTGAATTTTTCTTTGCTTAAAGTAGCCACAATTATTTCGCCGTCTTTATCTTTTTTAAACGAATCCTCACCAAACTTCATGATTAGTTCCTGCTTAAAAGTGCCAAATAATTTTACCCAGCTGCTCGCTTCGTCATTGGTATTTTTCAATTCAAAAACTAAATCTTCATAGGGATAATCTTTTTCCATTTTTACCAAATAATCCCTAATTGTGGTAAACCCAATAATCTGATAATTCGAAACTGGTATTTTATAACGTTCAAAAGTATTTTCGACATCTTTATCAAAAGTCATATAGCGAGTTTGAACCGTGTATAAAGAAGCAGTTTCGAACAACGAAATCAATCTTATTTTGGCATCGGTTATATACGGCGTTTTTTTTCCTTGCCCCAGGCAATCAATAAAAAGCGCTTTCTTGTTTTTATCACTCACTTTTGTATCGTTATGTAGCAACTCTACGAGAGTTTTATATCCCATATTGTCTGAAGCTCCACCATCGACAATACACAATATTTTATCCTGATTTTTAACGCCAAATTTCACTTTTGGCAAAACGCCCGGAAAAGCCGAACTCGCCGTAATGGCATAAGTAAGCGGAAAATCATAACCATCATTTACTTTATTTTCATTTAATGAAATAGCAGCTTTGTTGGGCGCCAGAGACGAATTCAAATTCAGACCCCGAATAATATGAGGCATAAACGGAATACGTTCGCCATTATTAAAAGCCGTTCCGTTGGCCACAAACATGGGTAAAGACGGGACTGATTTGCTGCTCTTTGGAACAAAAAAATCCGACAACATCATTTGAGAATTAAATTTATTGGTATTATCAGGATTTATAGCGTCGTATTGCAAAATATCTGCGTCTATGCGTTGCGTCATCGATATTTTATCGCCTTTTTCGTTTCGGCTATTATTTAAAAGAGATAAAATATTGGCCGATTTATCGACGTAATCCTTATAAGCATCCGCTTTAGAAAAGTAAAATTCGTTGAAGGAACAATTATCCTGAAACAATTTATTTTTAAGAATCGTAAGATAATATCCAGCCGAAAAACAACCTCCGGAAACGGTAGAGAAATAATCAATTTCGTTCAGGAAATTACGTTGAGAATCGTTTTCCTGAATTTCCTCTAATCCCAAAAGTACGCCCATACTAAAAAACTGCGCTCTCGAACCTCCGCCCGAAATCCCGATTCCTAAAGCGATATTAGGATTCTGGAACTTTTTATCCCGTTCCTGAACCGACTTATAATCGTCTAATGAAACCGATGGAATAGAACTATAATTGATTTCTGAAAAAAGGTTGATTTTGTTTTGAGAAAATCCTATCTGAAGAAAAAGCAAAAGCAATATCTGGAAGTGTTTGTATCTCATTTTGTGGCTTTTTTTATTGCTAAATCAGTAAAAGCAAAATTACGAGAAACTTAAACAAGTTAAATATTAACTAATGAAATCTTTAACATTCAAAAGACACAATTCTCTAATTTACAGTAATACTTCTTGTTGGCGAGGATGTACAAGTTGCTCCTCCATTCTGAACCGTAATATCCGCCTTTGCAGTATAAGTACCCGCTGCGCTATAAACATGCGAAATGGAAACCGTTGTTCCCGTTGCTGTAACTGTCTCTGCAGGAGTACCATCGCCAAAAGTAAATTTTACAGATTTCAAAGTATTCGTTCCCGAATATTCAACTGTAAAATCTATTTTTTTAGGATTAGTAGCATCTGTCGAATGTTTTACCTTCTCGAATAAAGACTCTCCTACGCAATCCAGGCCTTTATCTATATCACTTTTACTGCACGAAATACTTAAAACAAATAATGCGGCAATCATCAAAATTGGAGATTTACTTTTCATGTCAGTAATTTTTAGTGGTTTGTTTTTAACAATGTTATTTTCACAAATATAATAAATATCTCTCATTGCTTTTTTGATATTATCACCAAAACTATTTTTCATTCAACATTAAATAATCTCAAAATATACGAGAGTTCATAAACAATAAAAACGATGACCAAAACAGTATGAAAAACTTTATTATGCACCTTAATCGCCACCAGACACAAGATAATATGACTAATAATGCGAACAAAATATTCGGTTTGATTGTACAAAAAGTAGTTCCCGCCCTTTATCGCCGTATCGATAATATCGGCTCCAAAACTTATCGCCAGAATAGCAAAAAACCAATTCTTACGCGAATAAAAATAATCTTCATAACCTGTATAATCTGCCAAATCATCAGGATACAAAATAGCGCACAACAAATAATAAATCAGGATATAACAAATGATAAAGAAATAATCAGCAAAATACCATTCGTTAATTAACTTCAAATTAAACTCCCACCACCAAAAATGAATAATCAGTAAAAAAACATAAAATACCCAAAGCGAGTGCACAAAATAGATTTTCTTACGCCCCGGATGCTGAATAAAAATCACAGATCCTCGAATAAGGTGCGTGAGACTCAAACCCAAAATAATCCCTATAATCGATTTGATGTGTGTTAGTTCTTCCATAAAACAATTTCGATTTTATAAAGAACTAAAATTAAGCATTTTACCACAGAGATACACGGAGTTTTTTATTAGCTATGTCAGGCTGAGCGGAGTCGAAGCCCCGCAAAGTTTTTTTAAAGAAATTTTAATTAATCGCATAAAGTCGCAAAGAAATAAAACTCTGCGTCTTCGTGCCTTTGCGCGAAATTTTATAGACATTCAAACAAAAATCTTTGCGAACTTAGCGTAAAACTTTGCGCTCCTTGCGGTTAAAAAAAACTTAAGCTCTCTTAATCTCATGCCCCACATATTCCTCCAAAGCAGCAAACATATCATCTACAGAAAGCACTTCGAAATCAGGATGGTTTTTCAGAAAATTAGCGTTTAGCGTAATCAGGTTTTCTTCAAGTTCAAAAAACGTATCATTATTCAAAGAATCACGAACCGGATTTACACCTTCCAGTTTTCCGCTTACAAATTTATTCAGCTTTACGCTGCTCATCAATTTTACCTTTTTGCTTTGTTGCTGAAACAATTCAAGATGTTTTTCGGCGCCAATCAATGCCAAACCTTCTTCGATAAGTTCGTTCAGTTCTTTATTCCAACCCGATTTATAAACAAACTGCGAAAAATTTCCTTCCGCATATTGCGAATAGTAATAATCAAGATAATAACTCATCAACGCATCTTCGTGAATAAACTCGTCATCGACACCTTCCTCACGCATTAAATTAATCACCGAAATATTAGAATGAATCACATCCTGAAGATTTTCACTATTCATTGCCGTTTCAGAAACTAGTATTCTACCGAACTCCTCCATTTTGATATTTTTTAAGATTGATTTGCAAATTTCGGCGAAATAATAATAACAACGCGAATAATTTTTTGGGCGTTCCCTCCGGTCGGGCTATTCGCTGCAAGTCCTCGCACTTCCTTCGTCAGGCTGTGGGCTTTTCGCTGCTATCCCTAACGCAATTCGGCATTCAAAAGAATACTTGGCAAAGATTTTGTTTTACGCATTCAAAATTCCAACTAACCAACTAAACCACAACAACATGAAAGAAATCATACAAAAGCTTACTCCTTTCTCTTTTAATAACTAATCTTTGGGCAACTATTACCTTCTTCGTCTATTACTTTGAGACAGGATTATTTAGTGGCTTTAAAACTCTTCTGCTTTTTGGATGGAGTTGCTGGATTAGTTCAGGTTTAGGTTTACTAGCAATATTACTTTCACTTTTAAGAATCTGGAAATCCAACCAATCAAAAGTTTTTACATTGGTACTCACTGGTTGGTTAAATATTTTCTTTTCATTTTTACTTATTACAACAACTTTTTTCGAAATAATTATTCCTGAATCTTTTATTTATTCCTTTTTTATAATTAATCTCATTATTCCGGTGGTGATATATTTTAAAACAAAAAAGATTATTAAAAATTATAATAACCAATAGTAAAGATTTGCAATCTAGAGTGTACGAAATTTTTAAAATGGACTGAAAGTCCTAAAAGCAATAGCGTAGTGCAGCGCACTACGAAATTAAATTAAAAATAAAAATTGCCCTGAAAGGGCAAGAGAAAAATACACAATAACAATTTTGGAAAAATCATAACAAATGCGCCCTTTGAAATTAGGCTTACGCCCTTACAGGGCTTAAACAACAACCTTTTTCATTCATAGTGCTTCGCACCATGCTATTGCTAAAGCTCTTTCAGAGCAATAGGTTTCGAATATTTATAATTTTCAACAATAAAAAAAATCATTCATCAACATTCTGAAAATCTGTAACAAGTATTTCATTACTATGGGACTTCTTAATGTCTGCTTTCGATTAAATCCAAAAACAATTCTCAAAGATTAATTCAAAAAATGAGGCTTTCCTCAAAAGAGCAATTATCAATATCATTTATATTTGCGCTTCATATTAAAACATCTTAAACTTAATCAACAGATTTATGAAAAATTGCAGCATCAAAATATATTTCCAAATAATAATCCTGATGTTCAGCATTAGTGTTTTGGGTCAAAATGAAAATAATAAAACAATGACTTCTTTTGTTCCAAAATCAAAAGCTTACGATATTTATTATCCAAAAACTTTTGTACTAAACGAAGACAACGAAGGCATTGTCACAATTACAGATTCAGCGTCAGAATTAAACATAACAATCAGTTCATACGGATTCGATCAGGAAACTACCGACGAAAAACTGATTCAGCAACTCACCGAATTTGTCAAAAATTACCATACCAAAGAAATTACACGAGAAAACTGGAACAGTTACAAAACAAAATTTGACATTTTGGTCGAATTAAAAGTTTCAGACGAAAAAGCAAATTGGGTTTGGTGGGGAGTTGTAAATAAAAAACAATTGGTATTAATCTCTATAAATAAAAAAACACCAATTTCATCAGAAGACACCAATCTGCTTCAATTCATGATCAACAATATGGTAATTAATTAAATTGCAACCTTAACTTAGCACATCAACAATCAATCAAAAACAAAATCATCATGCCCCAAATACATCACCTCAACTGCGTAAAAATTGTTTCACCTGTAAACGATAATGTTTGCGGACATTGCTTATTGATTCAGGAAAACGACAAACTCATTTTAGTCGATACCGGAATTGGACTTTTAGACATTCAAAACCCGGAAGAAAGAATCGGCCAACAACTTATAGATATGGTGGGGTATCGCTTTGATGAAAATCAAACCGCCATCAGACAAATCGAAAAACTGGGACTTGATCCGGAAAAAGTTACCGATTGTATTATTTCACATCTTGATAATGATCATATTGGCGGTTTGGCAGATTTTCCAAACGCAACCGTTCACGTTGGATTGGAAGAATGCGACAACTATATTTCCGGAAATCCAAGGTATTTAAAAACACCTTTATCGCATCAGCCAACAATAAAAACCTACGAAAAATTAGATTTGAACTGGTTTGGATTCGAAGCCAGAAAAGTTGATATCGATATTGAAACAGAAATGTACCTAATTCCCCTTTTCGGACATACATTAGGACATTGTGGTGTTGCGATAAAAACAGAAAAAGGATGGATATTTTATATTGCCGATGCCTATTATATGCGAATTGAACTTACCAATAGCGATCATCCTGTAAATCAATTAGCAAAAATGCGAGCCGAAGACAACGATTTACGATTGAGCACTTTAGATAAAATCAGAAATTTAATAAACGAACATCCTGAAATCGAAGTTTTTGGATATCACGATATCGAAGAGTTTAATTTTTATAAAAACTAAAAGCAAAATTTTATAAAAGAAATAGAAATTTTAACGCAACCATTTTTCAAAAGGGTCATCTGTTAACAAAGAGAATGCTTTATCCGATCTTGAAATACTCAAATACGAAAAAGCAGTTCTTTATTAAAAACGTAAAAACCCTTAGTTTATGGATGACCTACCAAAAAACCTTACCTTATTTTACGTCTCAGGCATATGCTCTCTCATAGTAGGAATAATTTATGCCATAATGCTCATCGACGGAAATTCAGGACCAGACGGATTAATGGGAATTTATATTTTGTTTGGTTTGCTTCCCGTTATTATTCTCATAATAATCGATCGGTTTCTGGTTACAAAGTTTGGGAATCAAAAAGTAAACATAGTAGAGTTCTCTTTTCTGGGATTTATTTTATTCTTGTGGATTATAAAAATGCTTTTAAATTTGTAAAATGCTCCTAAAAAACATTAAGTTTATATATTAAATATATTTTCATGAGCCTACAATACAACTTAGAAACACAATTTCTAAAAAAAGTCGAGGACCCTAATAATATAACAAACAAAAGAGAAATCTTAACAGATGATCAAATAAAAAGCATTCTTGAAAAACACCCAAAAATTCCGAAAGATTATATTGCTTACTTGCAAGAAATTGGTTCCGGAAATTTTAGAGAATGTAAATTTAAAGTCCATCCCTTTCTTTTTGATCTTGAAGATATTGGACTTGAAGATCATTATGAGCTAAAATCTAATGTATATTTTTTTGGAGATAATTATTGTGGCGACTTTTCAGGCTTTGACTTTGACAATAATGACGGCAATGTTGTCGAATTTTGGCATGAAAGCGGAGAACTATATTATACTAATCAATCTTTTCACACTTACATTCGGGAGCAAATGCAAATAGATGAAAACGAAAATAACTAACTCAGAATTTGAAGAAACTTTTTCATCTCTAACAAGAATGGGAGAAAGATTTGCGAGCGCAAAAAACACTTTCGAATTATTAAAAGAATTAAATCCGGAAACCACAACAGCACAAACTCACATCCTGGTTTCCGAACTCAATAAAATTCAATTTTCGTCTAATACAAACACTGTTTTCTATTTCTATTTTCCAATAGTAAGTCACATTCTCTATTACAAACCTGAACACGAAAAAGATCTTTTAAAGTATTTAATAGGTCCAAACTTCGCCAACGGAACATCTGAAGTTGATGAAATGATTGCAATGATCAAAGGAGCAATGGAATTTAAACTTAAAGAAAACGAATTTTATTTAACCAAAGAAAGTCAGTTTTGGGTTGAGAATGAACTTCTGAAACTGGAAAAAGCAATTCAACGAGAAATAGATCTTTGCTGGAAAGAACTTGAGGAATAACATAATTTACGAAATACCAGATTCGTCATTATTCTTCTTTTCATTCATTTTTGCCACTAAAGCTTTCAAACGTAAGGCACGTTCTTTTTTTTCGGCTTGAAGTTTTGCCTTTTTCTTATTGAGCAATTTGGTATGCAAAGCCTTGTTTTTGGTGTTTTTCTCAGGACCTTTTGCCATAATTTAATTTTCTTTAATTAGGTTTACAAAGATAAAGAACTAATTGCAAAGACAAACGATTAGAAATTCTGACCAGTAAAGCCAACAAACTTCGCTATGAAAATAAAAATCACACTTATTTCATTTGTTTTATTACTCACAGCTTGTTCTAAAAAAGAGACTGTAAAGGAATTTCCATTTGAAAGCTTAATCGTAACAGGTTCAAACTTACATGATATTCATACTGTAAAATTCACAAAAAGTGATACTGTTTACCTTCAAAGAATTTTTCCTGAACCAAAAGAAAATTTCTATGCTATAATTTCAGCTAATGAAAAAATCAGACTTAATAATTATCTTCACACTTTAAATCTGAAAAATTTTGATTCTATATATGCAGATGAAAACCTTGATGATGGACAAAGCTATCTTATAAGTATTAATCAAAGAGAAAAAAACAAACAAATTTATATTCATGGCGAACATGCTCCGCAGGAACTTTATAATTATATTGACTCACTAGGAAGTATTAAAAACAATCTGAAGTTTATCTCAACAAAACAAATTATTGACTTTGGAGATTTAAGTGCAATTTTACCGCCGCCACCTCCTCCACCGCCATTAAAAGATAAATAAATACAAAATGAACCCAACCTTCTTCCCAACACAAGAACAATTTAGATCATGGCTGGAAAAGCATCACCAAAAAGAAACCGAACTTTTAGTAGGTTTTTATAAAGTGAATAGCAAAAAACCATCCATGTCCTGGTCAGAATCTGTCGATCAGGCACTTTGTTTTGGCTGGATCGATGGCGTTCGAAGATCGATTGATGAAGAAAGTTATTCGATCAGGTTTACACCAAGAAAAAAATCCAGTATTTGGAGCGCTATAAATATCAAGAAAATCGAAACACTCACAAAAGCCGGATTAATGAAGGAAGCCGGAATAAAAGCTTTTGAATTCAGGTCTGAAGAAAGATCTAAAATTTACTCTCATGAAAATGAAGCGTATATTCTCGATCCTGAACTCGAAAAGCAATTTAAAGCTAATAAAACAGCTTGGGAATATTTCAACAATCAGGCACCATCGTACAAAAAGGTAATAATTCACGTAATTATGAGCGCCAAACAAGAAAAAACCAGAATTGCAAGATTGGAAAAAGCGATAAAGTTTAGTGCCGAAGGAAAAAGAATGCTGTAAAAGAAAAACGAATCTTTGTAACTGAGATCAAAAGACAAATGGTAACTTTATTCTATCGAAAAAAATTGAAGTATTGAAGTTACATCTGTATGTATTATTTTTTTTCACGCAGATTGAGCAGATTGAGCAGATTTTCTTTTTTCATCTTTGAACTGGATTTAAAATACATAGAAAAAGTAGCATTCTATACTAAAACAATTTAGATGCAAAGTAGTAGCTTTTAATATGAACTTACATCACTTATATGGTGCAAAAAACAACTATAATAATGAAAGATAGAACCGCATTAGAATACTATGTTTTGGATGTATTCTCTAATAAAAGTTACAAGGGAAATCCGTTGTCTGTTGTTTTTACTGATGGCAATCTGGAGTTAGAAACCTATCATAATATAGCAAAGGAATTTGGCTATTCTGAAACTTCGTTTGTTTATTATTCTTCGGCACAAAAAGCGCTCAATGTTCGCTCTTTTACCCCAACAGGTTTTGAGGTTGATGGTGCCGGACACAATTTATTAGGTGCGGTTTGTGCGGCATTATTCAAAAAAATCTCCATTTTTCATGAACAAGATGAAACCAATCATTTTGTCATTATGAAAGACAATCCAATACCATTAACTACAAGTTTTGATCCCGTTACAGAATATCCTATCGTACAAATGCATCAAAAACCGGCTGTAGCACTAAAAGAAGTTCCAGCTTCGCTAATAGCAAAAGCAATTGGTTTGGCTATTGACGATTTAACGGTTGGTGATCTTCTGCCCACAATTGTTCAAACCGAAGTGGCCCATATAATGGTTCCCATAAAAAACAGACGTTTTCTGCACGATTGCATTCCTGATAATAAACGCTTAATCGAAATCTCTAAAGAGTACGGATTTGAAGGTTTTTATTGTTTTACTATTTTCGATACGAAACATGAAAATATAGTCGAAGCCAGATTCTTTAATCCCTTAATTGGTATTGATGAAGATGCTGCTACAGGCACAGCTGCCGGACCTTTAATAGGTTTTTTAACTAAAACCAAATACACAAAACCCAATACCGAATATAAAATCCTGCAAGGCGTAAAACTAAATCAGCCTTCGTTGATTGAAGTTATGGCCAGAGAAAATGATATTTTGGTGGGTGGTTCTGCGGTTATTACGATGAAGGGGGAGATTTATATATAGAACGATGAACAAAAATTTACTAATTAGTATTTCGGAAAAGGCAATTAAATACGAAAATTTCAATTTTACATCTGAACAAATTGAAAATAATTGGCTCGGAACCATTCCGGCTACCGAAAAACAGATAAATGATGCAGAAAACAAACTTGGCATAAAACTACCAGAAGATTATATTGAATTCATTCGGATAACTAACGGTTTTTCAGCACCAAATGATATCGAACCAAGTTTTGAAAACATAGAAAAAATTGACTTCTTAAAAAATATTGATGATTTTGTAATCGAAGCTTATGCATATTTACCCGAATTAGAGAATGCTATTCAAATAGCAGGAATATCTGAAGAACAATATTTTTTACTACTTCCTCCAAAATCAAAAGACGAAGAATGGAAATATTGGAAGTTTGCAAATTGGTATCCGGGTGAACATCCTTACGAAAATCTAAAAGAGTATTTTGAAGATGTTCTTCGCTTTATAATTGACCAGCATAAATCATAAAAAAAGCCGCATCAAAAAATGCAGCTTTATATCTTAACCAGAATATTTTCTTAGTTTGTTTTCATTGGTGGTAAATCGAATGCGATAGAATCGTGTTCGAAATTATTACGGTGTCCTCCATCGCAAAAAGGTTTGTTTGCAGATAATCCGCAACGGCAAAGTCCTAATGCAGCTCTTCCTTGTAATCCGTAAACTGTTCCTTCTGAATCCATTATTTCGAAATCACCTTCGATTTTGATAGATCCGTTTTTATTGATGATTAATTTTGTCTTGCTCATAACTTGTTTTTGTTTTTTTTCGAAAGCAAAGATTGCAAAATAAATTCTGAAGATTTTTATTGAGATGCTAGTTTAAACTGGTTCTATTTTATGGGTTTTACCACGGAGATTCACGAAGGTTTTCACGGAGATTCGCTAAGTTTTTTTTAAAGAAATGAGAATTAATCTCGCAAAGTCACGAAGGCGCAAAGTTTTTGTTTCACTTTTGAATGGATTAAAAACCACCCTAATGTCCAGCGCCGAGTTCCGAAGGAACGATTTATTTTGTAGGGCTGGACTTCAGTCCAGTCTAAATAGCGCAAGAAACTCCGCACAGAAATTCGCCAATCTTTGTCGAGTTACTCGCGAAGATTTCTCGTTCCTGGAAATAAACTATACGATTAATCATTGGCTTTAAATTAAACTTTGCAACTCTGCTCCCGATAGCTATCGGGATTGCGAGATTAAAAAACTTTCGTGAATCTTTGCGAAAACCTTCGTGAATCTCTGCGAAACTTAGAATTCTCAATTCTATTGCTTATTTTTGCACTCAATAAAATTGAGTTATGATACAGAATCCAAAGAGATATACTATTACGGCGGCATTGCCTTACACCAACGGACCTATACATATTGGGCATTTGGCGGGGGTTTACGTGCCTGCAGATATTTATTCGAGATATTTACGTTTGCAAGGAAAAGACGTTGCGTTTATTTGCGGAAGCGATGAACATGGCGTTGCAATTTCGATGAAAGCCAAAAAAGAAGGAATTACACCACAAGAAGTTATTGATAAATATGACGGAATTATTAGAAAATCATTCGCTGATTTCGGAATTTCGTTTGATAATTATTCTCGTACTTCGGCTAAGATTCATCATGATACGGCTCAGGAATTCTTCAGGACTTTGTATGATAAAGGCGATTTTATTGAAGAAACGACAGAGCAATTGTACGATGCAAAAGCAGATCAGTTTTTAGCAGATCGTTTTGTAGTGGGAACTTGCCCAAAATGTGGCAATGACGGAGCTTACGGAGATCAGTGCGAAAATTGCGGATCGACTTTGAATGCGACGGATTTAATAAACCCAAAATCGACCATTACCGGAGAAACTCCAATTTTGAAATCTACAAAACACTGGTTTTTACCTCTTGACAGATATACTGAGTTCTTGACAGAATGGATTTTGGTTGGACATAAAAATGACTGGAAACCTAATGTTTACGGACAAGTTAAATCTTGGGTTGATGGCGGACTTGAACCTCGTGCGGTAACGCGTGACCTTGATTGGGGAATTGATGTTCCGGTTGAAGGTGCCGAAGGAAAAAAATTATACGTTTGGTTTGATGCGCCAATTGGGTACATTTCATCAACAAAAGAATGGGCGGCGCGCGAAGGAAAAGACTGGGAACCATACTGGAAAGATGAAGACACGAAACTGGTTCATTTTATTGGGAAAGACAATATTGTTTTTCACTGTATCATTTTCCCTGCGATGCTTAAAGCCGAAGGAAGCTATATTTTGCCGGACAATGTTCCTGCAAATGAATTTTTGAATTTGGAAGGAAATAAACTTTCGACTTCTAAAAACTGGGCGGTTTGGCTGCACGAATATTTAGAAGAATTTCCGGAGAAACAAGACGTTTTGCGTTATGCATTAACATCAAACGCTCCTGAAACTAAAGATAATGATTTTACATGGAAAGATTTCCAGGCTAGAAATAACAATGAACTTGCGGATAATTTAGGAAACTTTGTTAATCGTGTCGTTGTTCTTACTCAAAAATATTATGACGGAGTTGTTCCTAACCCGAATAAATTTAATGAAGTTGATGAAGCAGCTTTAGCAGAAGTAAAAGCATATCCTGCAGTAATTGCAAGCTCTATTGAAAGATACAGATTTAGAGAAGCGTTAAACGAATTAATGAATTTGGCTCGTCTTGGAAATAAATATCTGGCAGATGAGGAACCTTGGAAATTAATTAAAACAGATGCAGAAAGAGTTAAAACTCAAATGTATGTTGCGTTGCAGATCACAACAGCTTTAAGCATTTTATCTGAGCCATTTTTACCATTTACAGCTAAAAAATTAAATTCAATTTTAAAATTAGATGGTAATTTGAAATGGAATGATATTGTAGATTCATCTGAATTAATTTCTCCAAATCATCAAATTCAAACGGAAAAAGCCGATGTGCTTTTTGCAAAAATCGAAGACGAAGAAATACAAAAACAAATAGATAAATTGGAAGCTACAAAAACCGCTAATATCGCTGAAAACAAAAAAGCAGAACCTCAAAAAGAATTGATTCAGTATGAGGATTTCGCTAAAATGGATTTACGCGTAGGAACAATCATTGAAGCCGAAAAAATGCCAAAAGCCAACAAACTTTTGGTGCTGAAAATTGATACAGGAATTGATGTTCGTACCATAGTTTCCGGAATTGCCGAAAGCTTTTCGCCAGAAGAAATCATTGGTAAACGTGTTACGGTTTTAGCAAACTTGGCGCCAAGAGCTCTCCGCGGAGTTGAAAGCCAGGGTATGATCTTAATGACAACAAACGCCGAAGGAAAATTAGTGTTTGTAAATCCTGATACTGATGCACCGAATGGTGAAACGATAAACTAAGTTTTATAAATATCAAAATAGTAAAGATGCGCGATTGCGCATCTTTTTTTTGTGCCTTTAGGAAATCGGTATTTTGTGCCGCCAGGCACTACATATTGGTAGAAAAAAAATCAGATTTCAAATTCATTGGCGTGCCGTTGGTACGCAACAAAACGATATCTCTTGCGTACCTACGGCACGCTGAATTTATTCTAATTCATGTTTTTCTACCGACCTTTAGTACCTAACGGCACATTTTGATTCTTGATTCAAATTTTAAACAAAAAACAAATTTAAACTAATGTTTTATACTTATTAAAAATGGGAATTTGTTAATACTTTAATAGATTAGCGCTTTCATTAGAACCATATAAACAATGACAAACCCAATAAAATTAATCTTTACTCTATTTCTTCTTTTGAGTTTTACCTGTTCTCAGGCACAATATATAGCAGCTTTTGCTATCATTAAAGACAAAGATGGCTTTGTAAATGTTCGGGAAAGTGGCAATGCAAAATCAAAAATCGTAGGCAAAGTTTCTGAAAATCAAATTTTTGAAGATATGGATGCTATTCAAAATGAAAAAAATGAATGGGTTTATATCACTTACGGAATCTCAAAACAAAAAACAGGCTCGTCAAACAAAACTGAAGATCAAGGTTTTGGTTACATTCACAAAAGTCGGATAAAGTATTTAAGTGATCTGCCGAAATTAAAGATGAAGCTTATCTCAGAAAATAGTGCTGAATTCAAAAATGATGCGTTTATAATTTCGATCAAAACCGGAAAGTTCATACCAAAAGAACATCAAATTAAAAAACAAGATGGTTTCATATCAAAGATCGATGATCAATATCCTTGGGGAATTGACGGAATAAAACCCGAGAACCTCATCGAAATAAAAGAGATAAAAATTTCCCATAAAAATGAAACGTATACTCTCCCAATAAATAATTTAACCGGATTATACAGTCCCAGTTTCAAAAACACACAAATTTCTATTGGTTTAGATAAAACAGTTTTCATAACAATGTCTAACGGAGATGGTGCCGGAGCGTATAATGTTGCATGGTCAATTAAAGACAATAGGGTTAAAGATCAATTTGTTTTTAGAGATTTCTAAAAACAAATTGATCTTATATTTTTGTGCCGTTAGGCACTACAGGTTGGTAGAAAAAAATCAGATTTCAAATTCGTTAGCGTGCCGTAGGTACGCAACAAAACGATATCTCTTGCGTACCTACGGCACGCTGAATATTTTTAATTCATGTTTTTCTACCAACCTGTAGTGCCTAACGACACATTTTGATTTCTTGGTTTTCGGGCACTCAAAGAATCAATCAAGATGTGTTATATAATTCCTGATATTTTACTCGATAATTATTCTACAAATTAGTTTTCTTTCATAAAAAGTAAGATATTAGCGCCTAAATCGTTCTAAAAAAGCTAAAATGATGGAACTGCTAGATAGTTTACCCACCTTACTTAAATCTTTTTGGTATATCGCTATTCCAACAAGTATCATTTTTATTATTCAGACCATTATTACCTTTACCGGTCTTGACGTAGCCGATGGTTTTGATACTGATTTTCATGCAGATATGCACGACGGAGGTTCAGACTTTCAGCTTTTTTCATTGCGAAACCTTATTAATTTTTTATTAGGGTTTAGCTGGACCGGAATTTCTTTTTATACTCTAATTGGCGATCAACCGGTATTGCTCATCATTGCTTCATTTATCGTTGGGGTTTTATTTGTTGTCTTATTCTTTCTGGTTATCAAACAAGTACAAAAATTAGCCGAAGACAATTCGTTTAAAATCACCAATACATTAAATAAAACTGCCGAAGTTTATTTGACTATTCCCGAAAACAAAAAAGGAAAAGGCAAAATTATGATTAGTGTCAATGGCGCCTTTCACGAGCTTGAAGCCATGACCGAAAATGACCGAATCCCTTCCGGAGCAGTAGTTAGAGTAGTAAAAATAGAAAATAATAATATTTTAATAGTAGAATCCATTTAACATAACCAAGCATGAACCCAATTATTTTAATTGCAGTTGCGGCAATCGTTTTATTCGTAACAATTTCGGCATTAATTTCAAGGTACAAACGTTGTCCTTCTGATAAAATCTTAGTCATTTATGGTCGTACCGGTGGAACATCGGCAAAATGTGTTCACGGAGGTGGTGCTTTTATCTGGCCGGTGATTCAGGATTATGCATTTTTAGATTTAAAACCGCTTTCGATCGAGGCTAACCTGACCAATGCTTTAAGCAGACAAAACATTAGAGTCGATGTTCCTTGTCGATTTACTATTGCAATTTCTACAGAAACTGACAGCATGAATACGGCTGCAGAAAGACTTTTAGGTTTATCATCAGAACAAATTCAGGAACTGGCAAAAGATATTTTATTCGGACAATTACGTTTGGTAATTGCAACGATGACTATTGAAGAAATCAATTCTGACCGTGATAAATTTTTGGATAATATTTCGAAAAACGTTGATAGTGAACTAAAGAAAATTGGTTTAAAATTAATCAACGTAAACGTTACCGATATTAAAGACGAGTCTGGTTATATCGAAGCTCTTGGAAAAGAAGCGGCTGCAAAAGCCATCAACGAAGCAAAAATCAGCGTTGCTGAGCAGGAAAAAATTGGAGAAACCGGTAAGGCTCTTGCCGATAGAGAAAAAGATACTCAAATCGCTGAAACACACAGAGACAGAGACGTAAAAATCGCTATCACGCAAAAAGACAGAGAAATTAGTATTGCAACTGCCTCTAAAGATGAAACCATTGGAAAAGCAGAAGCTGCAAGAGATACAAGGGTAAAAACATCTGAAGCCAATGCAATTGCAATTCAGGGAGAAAATGAGGCTAAGATAGCTATTGCAAATTCTGAAGCTTTACGTAGAGAAAAAGAAGCAGAATCGTTGCGTATTGCGATAACTGCCGAAAAAGTGCAACAAGCGAGAGCATTGGAAGAATCGTATGTTGCTGAGCAAAAAGCCGAGTTAGCGCGTTCTGAAAGAGAACGTTCTACACAAATTGCGAACATTGTAATTCCTGCTGAAATTGCCAAACAAAGAGCGATTATCGAAGCACAGGCTGCTGCCGAAACCATAAGAGAAAATGCAAAAGGAGAAGCTGATGCGATCTTTGCAAAAATGGAAGCAGAAGCAAAAGGTCTTTTTGAAATATTAACAAAACAAGCCGAAGGTTATAAAGAAGTTGTGGCTGCTGCAGGCGGAGATCCGAGCAAAGCTTTCCAATTATTATTATTAGAGAAACTTCCTGAACTGGTTAAAACTCAGGTTGAAGCCGTTAAAAACATCAAAATTGATAAAATTACGGTTTGGGATTCTGGTAACGGACAAGGCGATAACGGAAATTCATCGACTGCAAACTTTGTTTCAGGAATGATGAAAACCGTTCCTCCATTAAATGACTTATTTAATATGGCCGGACTTAATTTACCTTCTTATTTAAAAGGTGAAGACACTCCCGAAGTTCCTCCAACAATTGCAGTTGTAGAAAAAGAAGAATAATAATTCATTCTATTATCAAAAAGCGCGAACCGATTAAGATTTTTAATTGATTCGCGCTTTTTGCTTTCAAAGTATTCATTTTGTAAAGTATCTTTGAAAAATAATACGTGAATATATACTAATGAAAATCACCAAACCAAGATTAGCTTTAATTGGCGGAATACTTTGTATTTCGATTTTTCCAATATTAGTTAAACTTAAATTAGCACCAGGATTAATCTCGGCTTTTTATCGCATGGCTTTTGCCCTGGTTTTACTCTTGCCTTATGTCCTGATTACCAAAAATTTTAAACTTCCAAAGACTAAATATGTTTTATTAGCGGCTCTTTGTGGTCTTTTATTTGCATCCGATGTTGCGGTTTGGAATATCGCCATTCAGGATTCAAGTGCTACTCAGGCCTCTTTATTGACGAATTTATCTCCTGTTTGGGTTGGGATTGGTTCTTTTTTCTTTTTAAAATCAAAACCCGCCACCAACTTCTGGATTGGAACAGTTGTTTCATTATTCGGAATGGTTACTTTGGTTGGTTTTAGTTTTTTTCTGGAATTAAACTTCAATCAGGCCTTTTTGTTTGCCGTTTTATCCGGGATTCTTTATTCTATTTATCTTTTAGTGAGTAAAAATGTCCTTTCGCATGTTGATGTTCTATCCTTTATGACCATTAATTTAATTGCTTCAAGTATTTATTTAGGGATACTTTGTTATGCCTTAAACGAACCTTTTACCGGATTCTCAGATACTGGTTGGTTTGTATTACTCCTTCAGGCGGTAATGTGCCAATTGTGCGCATGGCTTTCTATTAGTTACGCCACACAACACATGCGCGCTACGAGAGTTTCATTAAGTTTATTGAGTCAGGCGGTAATTACATCTATATTAGCTTGGTTGTTTTTAGAAGAACAAATAACTTTACAAATGGTTTTTGGCGGCATCATTTTGCTATTCGGAATTAGAATCACTTTTTACGACAAGACTATTTCATTAAAAAAACTGTTTACTAAGAATTAGCATTGAGAAATGGCCCACGGATTTTACTGATTAAATGGGTTTACGCTGATTGGTTTTTATCTGGTTGCAAAAAAATTCTCTCGCAGATTGGGCAGATTGAGCAGATTTGTTTAAAATAATTCGTGAATTCGTGGCCAAAAAACAGCGCACGGATGACACAGATTTAAACGGGTTTACGCTGATTGCTTTTTATTTGGTTATGAAAAAATTCTCTCGCAGATTGGGCAGATTGAGCAGATTTTTTTTTAATCATTCTAATCTTTTATCCCGATAGCTATCGGGAGTGGCAAAAAAAACTTGAAACAAAGAAAACTCGAAACTAAAAAACAACATCTTTATGTTACATAGAAACAAAATACCAAACTTAAAAGTAATCGCATTTGATGCTGATGATACTTTATTTGTGAATGAGCCTTACTTCGAGGAAACGGAGCATAAATTCTGTGCTTTGATGGAAGATTATCTTTCGCATCAGGGAATTTCACAAGAATTATTTAAAATCGAAATTGACAATTTACCTTTATACGGTTACGGAATCAAAGGTTACATTCTGTCGATGATCGAAGCGGCAATGAATATTTCGAACAATACTATCCCAATTGAGGCTATTGCAAAAATCATTCAGTACGGAAAAGAATTACTCGAAAAACCTATCGAACTTCTGGACGGAGTCGAAGAAACTTTGCAGGCTTTACACGGAAAATACAAATTGGTTGTTGCCACAAAAGGAGACTTAAAAGATCAGCACAGCAAATTACATCGTTCAGGTTTGGGTCATTATTTTCATCATATCGAAGTAATGTCAGACAAACAGGAAATCGATTATGAAAAGCTATTAGGCCGTTTAGACATTCAGGCCCATGAGTTTCTGATGATCGGGAATTCATTAAAATCTGATGTTTTACCCGTTTTAGGACTTGGAGGTTACGCCGTTCATATTCCGTTTCACACTACTTGGGAACACGAAAAAATTAGTCATAAAGTCGAACACGAACATTTTAGTTCATTCGAAAAAATTACTGAAGTACTTCAGAACTTATCATAATGAAAACACTTTTAGATTTAGAAAACTGGAATCGTAAAGAACATTTCCAGCACTTTAAACAAATGGAAGAGCCTTTTTTTGGCGCAACCGTAGAAATTGATTGTACCAAAGCTTATCAAACAGCCAAAAGCCTTAAAGCTTCTTTCTTCATCTATTATCTACACAAAACATTGGTTGCGGTAAATGCAATCGAGAATTTTAAATACAGAATTGCCGATGACAAGATCTATATTAATGATCGTGTTGATGCATCGGCAACAATTGGGCGCGAAGATGGTACTTTTGGTTTTTCTTTAATTGAATACAATCCTGATTTTAAAATATTCGAACAAAATGCTTTAGCCGAGATTGAGCGCATTCAAAACACAACCGGGCTTTTTACTAGATCATTCGATGATGACAATCTGATTCATTTTTCGGCAATTCCGTGGTTGAATTTCACTTCGCTTTCGCACGCACGCAGTTACACATTTCCAGATAGTTGCCCTAAAATTTCCTTTGGAAAAATGATTACTTCAGAGGCAGGAAAAAGAACTATTGCTATGTCAGTCCATGTACATCATGGCTTGATGGATGGTTTGCATATGGGCCAATTTGTTGATTATTTTCAGGAATTAATGAATGGCTAAAACCAAATTTAACCTTATTCTGTTGTTATAAAAACTTATACTGGAGAATAATTCTTACAATATATTGTTTGTTTGGGGTGAATTTAAAAATCTCAAATAATAATGAAAAAAATTGTAATTATTTTAGCGTTTTCACTGGGTTTCAACAATCTACATGCGCAAACAGAAAATACCTCAAATGGCTATAATAAATGGTCTATTGAATTAGGTGGAGGTTTTACTAAACCTCAGCGACCATTATCTGCAGGTTTCTCTACAGATACTCCAAGTCCTTGGGTTGGTGAAGCAGGAGTTCGTTATATGTTTAATAACAAGTTTGGATTAAAACTTGATTATGGTTACCACAGTTTCACTAGTGGAGACGATTCTATGGACTTTGATTCAAAATACCAAAGATTAGACTTACAAGGAGTTGCTAACTTAGGCCGCATCATGAATTTCGAAACTTGGACTAATACTTTTGGTTTATTAGGACACGCTGGTTTTGGTGTAGGTCAGTTAAAAAGTGATAATTTTAGAGGAAAAGACTGGACAGGTAACTTTATTGCCGGTATAACTGGACAAATAAGATTATCAAACAGAATTGCTTTAACTGGAGATTTCTCTTCTATTCTAAACGCATCACAAGATCATACTTTTGATGGCGCTTATGTTGGCGAAAACAGAGGTTTTTCAGGACTTATTTTTAATGGTACAGTAGGTTTGCAAGTTTACTTAGGAAAAAATACAAAACATGCTGACTGGACTGTTCTTTCTGAAAATGTTGATCTTACAGCTTATGACAACAAACTTGCTGAACTTGAAGCTCAGATCAAAAACATTCCATCAAAACAAGTTATCGTAGAAAAACCTGTTACAACGAATGTGGTAAGTGATAAAGACATTGTAAAAGAAATGATCAATGACAAATATTACAGTGTTTATTTTGATTTCAACAAATCAACTCCAATCGAAAATTCTACTGCAGCAATTGATGTTGTTTTAACTTACTTAAGAAAAAACCCATCTACTTCTATAGATATATTAGGTTATGCTGATCAGGTTGGAAAATCTGAGTACAACGAGAAATTATCAAATGCAAGAGCTACTAATGTTAAAACTATCTTAGAAAAAGCAGGTATTGCATCTTCAAGATTAAATGTTGTGGCTAACGGAGCTGATACATCAATCCAAAAAGATTCTGAAGAAGCTAGAAGATTAGCAAGAAGAGTTACTTTTAGAGTAAGATAATAATCTTAATCAAAAAATAAATCAAGCCCTAAAGGAAAATTTCTTTTAGGGCTTTTTTTTAGGACTTTACGAAACAAAAGAAATGCTTTTACGGATACTATTTATTAGAGGATATTTTAATTAAATTTGGAATAATATTTGTGCTCCAATTAATTATGAAAAAGCTTCTACTTTTCTCGCTCCTCCTCTATCAATCAATACTATTAAGCCAAACAGTATTAAATACTTATCCATTAAATTTAAATAATCCATTAGAGAATGGTCAGGCTTTAAATATCGAGGATGTAAAAACTCATGACATTTACGTTTTTGCAGCAGATGATAAAAAAATCAATATTTTAAAATATAATAAATCGTTATTTCTGACCAATCAGTTTTCAGATACGCTAAGGAATGTAGATTATCGAACTTTAATTGGACACAGTATTAGTGAAGATGGAAATCCAACACTTTACTGGAGTTCACAAAACAGAAGAAACTTAAGAATCATAAAATACTATCTGGATACCAAAACTTCCAGGGCTTTAAATTTTGATTTTCCTGAAAACATCGAATATTTTGTCACTACATTTCAAAAAGACAATACTTTCTACATTCTTGGAAAAGAGAGAAACCAACAACATTTGATTCTTTATCAGTTTCAGAATGGAAAATGCGAAATCAAAATGTTTGATTTTTCCGGTATGCCATTTCAAAATGAAAAAGGACAAAAATTTACCTTTAGCTCACTTATTCGATATTTTCCACTTCAGAAAATGGAATCAGGCGATTTTAATTCTTTAGATAAAACGAGTGGTCTTAACAAGATGTACATACTTGACAATCAAATTATTTTAACATTTGATTACAACTCAAAACAAACACAAGTAATGAGTCTTAATCTGGAAAATGGCGAGATTACAGAGAAAAATTTTGAGCAGCCTGTTTCAAAAAACCCCTCTAAATCTTCGAATTCATTTTACAGTCAAAACAAATTATTTCAGGTTAAGGCAAGCAAAGACGAATTCTTATTTGATATAAAAGATTTTGATTCGCAAAAATCGATCAAAAGCGTTTCAATTTCAAAAAATGATACGATACGCTTTAAAAACTCCCCGATTTTTCTTCAGCTAAATAACGAAAAACCGCAGGAATTAAAAACGACAGGAAAGTTTCTCAAACAATTGTATAATTTGAATGTTGGTGTTTCTGTTTTTCAAAACAAGAACAATAACGTAGTAACGTTTGGCGGATTTATTGAGCATATTTATTCTTCTTTTGCGTACAGCCCATTTGACAACATGTCTTTAAGAGGTTTTGATGACATGGGAGTTCAGCAGTATTCACAAAGTAAAATGGTTTCTTTTGATGCGATGTTAAATGCTAACAATGAATTTGTAAACAACCCGCAACAAGAACCTTTAGCAATCGACAATATTTTTTATTTTCTAAGTATCAACAAAAATGTAACTCTTCAAAATATTCTTAAATTAAAAGATTATTACATCCTGAGCTATTATGATAATGTTTTAAAACAGTTTGTATTACGCAAATTTACAGATGGTTTTATTAGAGAAGACAATGGAAATCCGATCATGAATAAGTCTCAATTCTCGAGACCGGCTAAATTCGACAAGCTTAAATTTATTGAGAATTAATCCAAATGTATCCTCTTTACCGCTTTCAAAAAACCGGAACCAATTATTTTTTCTAACTTTACAAAAAAGTCACATTATGTTATCGAAAAATATTGAAGCAGCTTTAAACAAGCAAATTCGCATAGAGGCAGAATCTTCGCAAACCTACCTTTCTATGGCTTGTTGGGCCGAAGTACACGGATTAGAGGGAATTGCACAATTTATGTATACCCAATCAGACGAAGAGCGCGCACATATGCTTAAACTAGTTAAGTATATCAACGAACGCGGAGGTCACGCTCAGATTACCGATCTTAAAGCGCCAAAAACATCTTATTCTACATTCAAAGAAATGTTTGAAGCACTTTACAACCATGAGATTTTTGTTTCAGAATCTATCAATGAATTGGTACACATTACTTTTTCAGAAAAAGATTATGCAACACATAATTTCTTACAATGGTATGTAGCAGAACAAATCGAGGAAGAAGCAACAGCTAAATCTATCTTAGATAAAATCAACTTAATTGGTGATGACAAAGGAGGACTATACTTGTTCGACCGTGATATTCAGCAATTAACAGTGACAAGCTCTATTGCTATCAATCCAAAATAAAAAAAGTTAAAGTTTATTTAGAATACTTAAAAATAACTATTTTCTTTTATATTTGTCTCTGTTTTTAAATACGGAGGAAAATTGAGCAAGAAAGAAAAAGATAAGGACAAGAAAAAGGACAAAAAGAAAAAGAAGAAAAAAGAGCTTCTTGACAAGATTAAAAACTTGGAAAACTACAAATCTTCTTGTTGTGAGAAATACAAAAAGAGTGAAAAGAAACGTTGCTCTCGCTGTCCTATGTTTGATTTATTCAAAAAAACTGCTTAACTAAAATATATAAAACCCACCAAGAAATTTGGTGGGTTTTTAGTTTATATTGCAGTAGTCTTGTATCTTTAAAAAGTACCCCATTTTAATTATGAAAAACGACATTATAATT
Source organism: Flavobacterium sp. C3NV (assembly GCF_046825355.2). Lineage (NCBI taxonomy): Bacteria > Pseudomonadati > Bacteroidota > Flavobacteriia > Flavobacteriales > Flavobacteriaceae > Flavobacterium > Flavobacterium sp. C3NV. Next base: position 73,981 of record NZ_JBKQBJ020000009.1, read on the forward strand.
CCGAAATCAAGTCTTGATTTTTTGACTAAGCTTAAAGAAAATAACAACAAGCCATGGTTTGACGCTAATAAACCTGAATATTTAAAAGAATTAAATCATATTGAAACCTTTGCAGGAGCTTTACTTGAAGAACTCTCTAAAACTGATGTTCTTGAAACGTCTTCGGGTAAAAAAAGCGTATACAGGATTTATCGCGACATTCGGTTTTCTAAAGACAAAACTCCTTTTAAAACCTTTTGGGGCGGCAGTTACACAAGAGCAACAAGTGCAAGACGCGGCGGTTATTATTTTCATATCGAAAAAGGCAACAGCTTTTTTGCCGGTGGTTTTTGGGGACCCAATGCTGCAGACTTAAAACGCATACGAAGCGAATTTGCTCACGATGCCGCACCAATGAATAAAATATTACAATCGAAATCCTTTGTAAAAACTTTTGGAACTCTACAGGGTGAACAACTCAAAACAGCACCAAAAGGTTATGATATCAACCACGAAGCCATAGATTTGCTTCGTTACAAACAGTTTTTGATCATCAAACGTTTTACAGATGAGGAAGTTTTAAGTCCGTTATTTTTAGAACAGGCTTTAGACACCTGCAAAAATATGAGACCTTTTTTCGATTATATGAGCGAAATACTTTCAACCGATATCAATGGTGCTTCTGTTTTATAATGGCATTGCAACACAAAATTAAACCCGACAGGTTTTTAAAACCTGTCGGGTTTGCTAAGTATGCCGTTATTGGTATAAAAACCTTTTCGGACTCAAATGTAAATTTGAATAAACGTTATCTGCTAAGCAATAAAATTTCATTGACAATAACTTCGGTCACATATCTTTTTTCACCGTTTTTGTTGTCATAACTTCTGTGGGTTAGTTTTCCTTCAACAGCGACTTCTTTCCCTTTTACTACATATTTTTCGATAATTTCAGCAGTTTTACCCCAGGCAGTTACACGATGCCATTCGGTTTGTTCTACTTTTTCACCTTTATCATTGGTGTATTTTTCGTTTGTAGCAATCGTTAGATAGGCTAATTTTCTTCCACTTTCTAAAGTTCTGATTTCCGGATCGTTTCCTGCGTTACCAATTAATTGTACTCTGTTTTTCATTGCATTCATGGCGTATAATATTTAAATGTTCGTATATAAAAAGAATTCGTTTATCAAATTCAACAGGGCAAAGATGCGACGGACTCTAAAAAATAATCGGTTATAAACTAATTACTTTCGGTTGTAACTATTTGTAAGCGTTTGTAAATGGAAATATTTTTCCGTATATTTAACAGAAATCATACTACAATGCAAACAAAAATCAATAAAGTCGAATTAAGAAATTTAGAATTCGACGACTATCAGCAGTTAAAAAATTCAATGGTTGAATCGTATCCTGAAATGGCGAATTCATACTGGAGATCTAATGATATTAAAAAATTACTCTCAATATTTCCTGAAGGCCAACTGGTTATACTAGTTGACGGTATAGTTGTAGGATCGGCATTATCGCTAATTGTCGACGAAAAATTAGTAGACAAAAGACACAATTACAGACAAATTATTGGCGATTATACTTTTTCAACCCATAATCCAGATGGGGAAATATTGTACGGTATAGACGTTTTTATCCATCCTAATTATCGCGGTTTGCGTTTAGGCCGCCGTTTATATGATGCGCGTAAAGAACTTTGCGAACAATTAAACCTAAAAGCGATTGTTTTTGCAGGAAGAATTCCAAATTATGCTCAACACGCCAAAAAGATGACACCAAAAGTGTATATCGACAAAGTAAAACATAAAGAATTACACGATCCGGTACTTTCATTTCAGTTGAGCAATGATTTTCACGTTTTACGAATTATCAAAAATTATCTTGAAGGCGACGAAGAGTCGAAAGAATTCGCTGTTCTTTTAGAATGGAATAACGTTTACTATGACGAAAGTCCGAAATTAATTAATCTTGAAAAAAGTGTTATTCGTTTAGGATTGGTACAATGGCAAATGCGCCAGTTGAATAATCTGGAAGAATTTTTTGAACAATCAGAATTTTTTATTGATGTTGTTTCAGGTTACGGAGCTGATTTTGCTTTGTTTCCGGAACTTTTTATTGCGCCTTTAATGGCCGATTACAATCATTTATCTGAAGCCGAAGCCATTCGTGAACTTGCCCGATATTCTGATCCTATCAGAAAGCGTTTTCAGGAATTTGCCATTTCGTATAACATCAATATTATTACCGGAAGCATGCCGCTTTTAGATAATGGGAACTTGTACAATGTTGGTTTTTTATGCAAAAGAGACGGAACATCAGAAATGTATACCAAAATTCACGTTACACCAAACGAAGTACAGCATTGGGGAATGAAAGGCGGATCGCACTTTAAAACCTTTGACACAGATTGTGGTAAAATTGGAATCCTGATTTGTTATGATGTTGAGTTTCCGGAACTTTCGAGAATAATGTCTGACGAAGGAATGAATATTTTATTTGTCCCTTTTTTAACCGATACTCAAAATGCTTATACACGTGTAAAACATTGTTCGCAAGCCCGTGCCATCGAAAATGAGTGTTATGTAGCCATAGCAGGTTGCGTGGGTAATTTACCAAAAGTGAATAATATGGACATTCAATATGCGCAGGCATCTGTATTTACGCCATCGGATTTTGCTTTTCCGAGTAATGGTATAAAAGCGGAAGCAACCCCAAATACCGAAATGACATTGATTGTTGACGTCGACTTAAATCTATTAAAGCAGCTTCATGAACACGGAAGTGTACGAATTTTAAAAGACAGACGAAACGATTTGTACGAGATTAAAAAGCTAGTGCCATGAAAACATGTCTTGAATGTTCCGAAAAACTTGTAGGCCGCGAAGATAAAAAATTCTGTTCAGACAGCTGTAGAAATGCCTACAACAATAAAATAAATAAAGACAGTACTAATTTCATGCGTAATGTAAACAACAAATTACGAAAAAATTACCGTATTTTGTGTGAATTAAATACTGATGGAAAATCTAAAGCAACAAGGGATAAAATGATCAATAAAGGTTTTGATTTCGAATTCTTTACCAATATCTTGCAGACCAAAACAGGGAATACCTACTATTTCCTGTATGATCAGGGATATCGATCTTTGGACAATGATTATTTTATGCTTGTTAAAAAAGAAATATAGTACGTAATGAAGAAAAACCCCACCTCAATTCTGGCCATAGTCTGCATTTTAGCAATTCTTGGCATCATATACGCCTCGATGATGCCGCAATGGATCTCAAAAGATGAAGAAGCCCTTGCTGATTTTTCTACCGAAAGAGCGCTAAACCAAGTCGAAATTATTGCGCAAAAACCACATTATGTTGGTTCGACCAATCATGAACTGGTTGCCAATTATCTTAAACTTGAACTCAATCGAATTGGACTGGAAACCTCTATTCAGGAAGGTTTTACACTTAACGACAAAGGATTATTAGTAAAATCTAAAAATATTCTGGCCCGTATAAAAGGAACTGATAGCTCAAAAGCGCTATTACTTTTATCTCATTACGACAGTGCTCCACATTCATTTTCTAAAGGTGCAAGCGACGATGCTTCAGGAGTTGCTACTATTTTAGAAGGGATTCGTGCTTTTTTATACGCCAAGCAGCCCCATAAAAACGATATTATTATTCTTTTTTCTGATGCCGAAGAATTGGGTTTAAACGGAGCCGCTCTTTTTGTAAACAAACATCCATGGGCAAAAGAAGTTGGACTTGTCATCAATTTTGAAGCAAGAGGTTCTTCCGGACCAAGTTATATGCTGATGGAAACCAATAAAGGAAATCAGGCACTTGTAAAAGAATTTGCAAAGGCAAAAACCCAATATCCGGTTTCGAATTCGCTGATGTACAGCATTTACAAAATGCTTCCCAACGATACTGATTTAACTGTTTTTAGAGAACAGGGAAATATTCAGGGTTTCAATTTTGCTTTTATCGACGGACATTATAATTATCATACGCAGCAAGACGATGTTCAGCATTTAAGCAAAACCACACTAAAACATCAGGGAACGTATTTAATGCCTTTATTAAAATACTTTTCGAATGTTAATCTCAATGAAACCAATTCTACAGAAGATGATGTGTACTTTAGCGTTCCGTTCTCTTTTATAAGTTATCCATTTACATGGGTTTTCCCAATGACGATCATTGCTTTAGGCCTATTGATTGTTTTTATTTTTATAGGAAAAGCCAAACGCGTTATTACCTTCAGAGAAATTTTCAGAGGATTTGTTCCGCTTTTAGGCGCCATCACTATTTCAGGATTAGTTACCTTTTTAGGATGGAAAATCCTGCTTCAAATTTATCCGCAATATTCAGATCTCCTTAACGGATTTACTTATAATGGTCACGCTTATATTGGTGCTTTTGTAACGTTAAGTATCGCCATTTCTTTTGCTTTCTACCATCATTTTTCAGAAGCAAAAATCACAATGAATCATTTTGTAGCACCGCTGCTGCTTTGGATTATCATCAATGCATTCCTGGCAAATAGTTTAACCGGCGCAGGATTCCTTATTATTCCGGTCTATTTTGGAATTATCTTATTCGGAATTTTTGTCATTACCCAACACTATAGTTTGGGCGTAAATTTATTATTCAGCATTCCTGCATTGGCGATTATTGCGCCTTTCATTGTAATGTTTCCTGTTGGCTTAGGTTTAAAAATTCTTTTTGGAAGTGCTATCCTAACCGTTTTACTTTTCGGCTTATTACTTCCCGTATTTGGTGACTTCTTCAAAAAAGGAGCCTGGACGATGTTCTTTTTTGCCGTTTCAATCGGATTCTTTATTTATGCCGGTTACCATTCAGGTTACGAACATGGTGAAGCAAAATCAAATAGTTTATTATATGTTTATAATGCCAATACCAACTCGGCAGTATGGACTACGTATGATGTAAACTTAGACGAATGGACTAAAACTTATTTGGGAGAAAAAAATCAAAAAGCCGTTGGTTTAAATTCATTGCCACTGGCCAGCAAATACAATTCAGGTTTTACCTATAGCGCGATTGCTCCTGTGGTTGCCCTTCCAAAACCAACGATTGCTTTCTTAAAAGACAGTGTTGTAGGCAATAACAGATATTTAAAAATTAAAATTAGTCCAAACAGAAAAGTAAATCGTTACGATATTTATGCGAATCCTAAAATGACCTTTTTTAATTTTAAAGCCAATGGTGTCGCAACTTCGGGAGAAAAAGGAAACCGTTTAGAAAGAGATGGCGGAAAAATATTATGCTATTATGTAGTAGGCAATGAACCGCTTGTAATGGATTTCTACATCAATAAATCTTCTGTTTTTGATATGGATTTAATCGAAAGTTCATTCGATTTAATGACCAATCCATTATTACAAATAAAACCAAGAAGCGACTGGATGATGCCAACTCCTTTTGTTTTAAATGATGCCGTTTTAATTCAACAAAAAATAAAAAAATATACAGCGCCAGTAGCTACTCTTGCACCTGCAACCGCAGTAAAAGACAGCACTGTTATTGCAAAAGACAGTTTAAAACCTGTTGTAAGACCAGAATAAATAAACTTTTCTAACCTAACCATTATGAAGAAAACATTTCTGCTTTTTATTACTTTAAGTTTTTTCAATGCTAAGAGTCAGACCTTAGAAGAAAAAATAGCTGCTAAAGCTTGCACTTGCCTGGAAAAAAGCAAAGAAGTAAATGAAGAAATCTACAGAAATTGTTTGACCAACTCAATGGCAGAAATAGTTTTGCAAGATAAAGATGCGAAAGTAAGAGAAGGCATCAATACGGTGGAAGGAATCAAGAGTTTACTTCAAAAATCTGATGAAACTATTGCAAAGACCTGTTCGAAGTTTTTACCAAAAGCATCTGAAAGCAAATCAGATATTTATTATAGTGATTCTAAAAATGAACAGGCACAAAATTCTTATATTATTGCAAAAGATTTTATGCAGGCTCAAAACTATAAATTAGCGATCGAAGGTTTGCAGCTTGCATTAAAACAAGATCCCAATTTTGTTTTGGCACTCGATGATATTGCAGTTTGCTACAGACAATTGGAAGATTACGATAATGCTGTAAAGTATTATAAAAAATCATTGGATATTTATCCCGAAGGAGAATATGCCTTAATGAATATTGGTGTAGTTTATTCGCTAAAATCTGATTACAAAACGGCTATCGATTATTATGAAAGGCTTATAAAATATCAGCCCAACAATGCTGAAGGCTATTTTGGCGCCGGAAAAAACTACCTGCAACTCAACAATGACGAAAAAGCATTGAGCGATATTTTTATAGCCCACAGAATTTACACCGAAAATAAATCAGAATACGCAAAAGACACCGAAATGCTTATGGGGGCTATTTATCAAAAAATGGTAAAAGAAAACAAAGAAGGCATTTTCAAAAAAATTGCGGCAGAAAACAATATTGTCATCGAATAATTTCGATTTAAATATAAAAAAAGGGCAAACTTTAAAATTAAAGTTCGCCCTTTTTCGTTAACAGGCACATTCAATTTTCAAACCAGCTTTTACTCCGTTTGTTCCTTCGGTGGCATAACCGTCAAACTTCCACCACTCGATTCCTCCCATCAATTCTTTTACTTTAAATCCTAATTTTGCCATATTCAAAGCGCCCCTTGTAGATGCATTGCAGCCAATTCCGTCGCAATACGTCACGTACAAAACATCTTTATCCAAATGTTTTGTAGTTTCAGCCGTCATTTCTCTGTGCGGAATATTAATGGCTGTTGGAATATGTTCAGCTTCAAAACCAAATGCTTTTCTTGCATCGATTACAATTACTTTCTCGCCATTGTTCAAAACATCAAATAAATCCGAAGGATCCATTTCGAAGGCCAGTTTATTTTCGTAGTGCTTAATTTGTGCTTCCATTTTTCAGTTTTTAAGGTTTTGTTTTTTCAAAAGTAATTCAACAGCACATTCTATAAAAACGAAAAGAATTCATCAACTTGATTACTTTTTTTCATAGAAAACCCAGTCTAAAATTTTGTTCCTTTGTAGTTCTAATTCCCAAAAAATGGAAATCCGTCATTTAAGATTAATAAAAGCAATTGTTGAAGAAGGAAGCATCACCAAAGCGATTGATAAATTGCATTTGACGCAATCGGCCTTGAGCCATCAACTCAAAGAAGCCGAATACCAATTGGGAACTCCTGTTTTTTTGAGAACCAATAAAAAGCTGGTTTTGACCAAAGCCGGTGAAAAAATCTACGAATTGGCCAATGAAATTTTGGAGAAACTCTCGCAAACCGAATCTCAAATCAAACAAATGGTATATGGAGAACACGGCGAAATAAGAATTAGTACCGAATGTTTTTCGAGTTATCACTGGCTGCCACCGGTTTTAAAACAATTTCATCTTTTATATCCTAATGTTGAACTGAAAATTGTAACCGAAGCCACTCATATTCCGCTGCAAAAGTTATTAGAAAACACCATTGATATCGCGATTATCAGCGATCAGATTAAAGACAATAACATCAAATACATTGAGCTTTTTCAGGACGAAGTCGTAATGGCAGTTTCTGAAAACCATGCCTGGGCGAATAAAAAATACGTGGTTGCCGAAGATTTTATCAACGAACACCTATTAATTCATTCCCTGCCCATGGAAACCGTGACGATTCATCAGTTTGTTTTGGCTCCAGCCAAAGTAACTCCAAAGAAAATAACGCCACTACCTTTAACCGAAGCCTCTCTGGAAATGGTTAAAGCCGATATGGGCGTAATGTCGATGGCAAAATGGGCCTTGTTACCACATTTAAAAAACAACCCGATAAAAGCCATTAAAATTGGAAAAAACGGTTTGAAAAGAAAACACTTTATTGCCATACGCGAAAACGAACAATATCCGGATTACTTTTATCATTTTATTACCTTTTTACAAAACGAAATCAACCTGCAATGGAATATTCAATAAGAAATTGCGAAATAGCCGATGTGCCAAAATTGGTTGTTTTATGCCAGAAACACGCTGAATTCGAAAGAGCCGATTATTCTCCGGAAGGAAAAGAAGAAGGTCTAAGAAAAGCATTATTTGGCGAACAATCCAAATTATATTGTTTGGTCGTTGCTACAAAAGAAACCATCGTAGGTTATGTATCTTATAATTTTACCTACTCAACCTGGAGCGCAGCCGATTTTTTGTATATGGATTGTTTGTTTTTGGAAGAAAGTGCCAGAAATTTCGGGATTGGTGAAGTTTTAATCAACAAACTAAAAGAAATCGGAAAGAATAATAATTGTGTCAATATGCAGTGGCGAACGCCTCAATTTAATGAAAGAGCTATAAAATTCTATCAACGAATTGGTGCAAAAGGAAAAGATAAAGTTTGTTTCTTTTTAGATTTGTAATATAATTGAAGCTAAAATTATAAATTGAATAGCGTCCAGCTTTAGCTGGATGTAAAATATAGTTACGGAAAAAGGCTTTAGCCAACTAATCTTGTTTTGGCTAAAGCCTCTTTCTCTTTAAATCTTATTTCTCCAGCTGAAGCTGGAGCCTATTCAAAAAAAATTGCGACTTTGCCTTTACTTTTCAACCTTAATGATAATTTCTCACAAGTTGCGAAAACACTATTTTTTTAAAATTTAATTTTAAGACTGGAATCTTTGTCCCTTTGTATCTTTGCAACTCTGAACCTTAAAAAAAATGAAAAATATAAGCATATTAGGCTGCGGCTGGCTAGGTTTACCTTTAGCGAAAACCTTAATCGAAAAAGGATATTTGGTAAACGGTTCTACAACTTCTGAAAGTAAATTGCAGATACTAGAAAATGCTGGAATAAATCCGTTTGTTGTCATCCTGAGCGATCCCGAGGCTTCGGGAGAACGAGCGCTTGAAAGCGAAAGTGTTTCAAAAAGCATACATGCTTTTCTTGATGATAGTGAAATCTTAATTATAGATATTCCGCCTAAATTACGAGGAACGAATGCTGATTCATCTCAATCTTCACGAAAGATTTTTGTTGAAAAGATCCAAAATTTAATTCCGTTTATAGAAAAATCAACAGTAAAGAAGGTGCTTTTTGTGAGTTCAACTTCTGTTTATGGAGATGAAAACGGAATTATTACAGAAGAAACTATTCCGAATCCTGAAACCGAAAGCGGCAAACAATTGCTTTTGGCAGAAGCGCTTCTTCAAAAGAATCAAAATTTCGAAACTACTATTTTACGTTTTGGCGGTTTAATTGGTGAAGATCGTCATCCGGTTAAATTTTTGGCAGGAAAAGAAAACCTCGAAAACCCGGACGCTCCGGTAAACTTAATTCATCAAAAAGATTGTATTAGAGTTATCGAAGAAATCATCCATCAATCAAAATGGAATGAAGTTTTTAATGCCGTTGCGCCTTTTCATCCCACAAGAGAAGAATATTACACTCAAAAAGCAAAAGAACAAAACCTGATTTTGCCAAAATTTAGTGCCGAAAAATCGAATATCAAGAAGATTATTTCAAGTGAGAAGATTGAAAATACTTTGAATTATAAGTTTAAAATAGAAAACTATTAAACCTTTATAATTTTCACCATATAAGTTATATAAGTTCATTTAAACCAAACTACAAAGCTTTGTGACCTCCTAAATAAACGTTTTTTTTGACCGCAGCAAACTTTGTAAACTCTGTGAAACCTCTGCAGGCTTTGTGGTAAAAAACTTAAATCTTAAATTTACTTATATAACTTACATGGTTTAAAAAACTTTGCGAACTTTGCGTAAACCCTTTGCGGTTAAATAAAAAACTATGGAAACAGTATATATCAATTCACCTTTAGGAATCACCAAAATTATTGGAGATGAAGATGGCGTTACTATAATTTCTGTTTCTGATGTTGGCATCAATGAAGTTTCTCAGGAAATTCCAGAAGTTTTAAAAGAAGCCGTTTCGCAGCTTCAGGAATACTTATACAAAAAAAGAACTGATTTTACTTTCAAACTAAACCCAAAAGGAACTGAATTTCAGCAGAAAGTCTGGAAATCCTTATTAGAGATTCCGTACGGAAAAACAGTAAGCTATATGGATCAAACCAAAAAACTGGGCGATGTAAAAGCGATTCGTGCCGTTGCATCGGCAAATGGTAAAAATCCGTTATGGATTGTGGTTCCCTGTCATCGCGTTATTGGTACAAATGGATCTTTAACGGGTTATGCAGGCGGTTTATCCCGTAAAAAATGGCTAATCGAACACGAAAACCCCACTACACAACAGAGTTTGTTTTAAAATACAAATTTTACAGATTTACACGAATTAAAATTATAGCTTTATATTTACAAAAAGTAAGTTCGTGTAATTGTTTTACTCAAAGTAATCTATGCCAATTAGTGTAATTCGTGTTAAACTAAAATTATGATTGAAAAAATAAACCTCAATAATATTTTATTTCTGGATATAGAAACTGTTCCGGAAGAAGAGAACTTTAATTCGCTTGACGCGGAAATGCAATCGCTTTGGGATCATAAAACACAATACCAACGAAAAGACGATTTTACACCTGAAGAATTTTACGACCGCGCCGGAATCTGGGCAGAGTTCGGAAAAATTGTTTGTATCTCGGTTGGTTATTTTACAATCAAAGGCGATATCAGGAATTTTAGAGTAACATCGTTCTTTGGCGATGAAAAGAAAATTCTAAAAGACTTTAATAATCTAATCAACAATCACTTTCATCAGCCGCAACATCTTTTATGCGGACATAATGCGAAGGAGTTTGACATTCCGTTTATTGCCCGACGCATGATCATTAACCAGATTGCAATTCCGGACAAACTGAATTTATTTGGTAAAAAACCTTGGGAAATTCCACATTTAGATACTTTAGAATTATGGAAGTTTGGCGATTATAAACACTTTACTTCTTTAAAACTACTGACTAAAATTCTGGGAGTTCCATCACCAAAAGGCGATATCGACGGAAGTCAGGTAGGTCATGTATTTTATGTCGAAAAAGATATTGACCGAATTGTTACGTATTGCGAAAAAGATACTATTGCCGTGGCTCAGATTTTCCTGCGTTTACGTCGTGAAGATTTATTGATTGATGATGAAATTATTCATGTATAGCTTTTCTAAGCTACTAAGGTACTGAGTTGCTAAGATGCTAAGGTATTTTTCATGAACTTATCTAACTTATATAGTTTAAATATTTAACGAATGACTCATCACGAAATATCTCATTATCGTCTTGTTTCGCAGAAACTCTATGAAACAAGTTCAAATTCTCCGGAAGAAATTGTAAAACATCTGTGCGCAATGCAGGCTCAGGATTATGCAATGGCAAAATGGGCAATTGGTTCCAGATGCGAGGCTACAGAAGCAGCAATTGAAGAAGCTATAAATTCGGCAAAAATTATCCGAACGCATATTCTTAGACCAACATGGCATTTTGTTTCGGCAGAAGATATTTATTGGATGTTGGATCTATCCGGACCACAAGTTCAAAAAATGACTATTTCGGCTGCCAAAAAATATGGTTACGATGTAAAGATGCTTAACCAAATTAATTCTCAAATAGAAAAATTATTAGCGGGAAACAATCATTTAACGCGTGACGAAATCATGCAGGAGCTCAACATAAAAAAAGGTTCAAATCAGGATTTTTTAGCAGCAGCTATTATGATGCATGCCGAACTCGATGGTTTGGTATGCAACGGAAAAATGAAAGGCAAACAAATAACTTATGCCTTACTGGAAGAAAGGGTTTCGAAACCTAAAACTAAATTCACCAAAGAAGAAGCTTTAGCAAAATTAGCCCTAAGATATTTTGAAAGTCATGGCCCTGCAACGCTTCTTGACTTTTCCTGGTGGTCTGGTTTTCCGCCAACTACCTGCAAGTTGGCACTTAGTGCAATTGAGTTGCATTTGAATTCGATCGAGATTGAAAATCAAATCTACTGGTTTAAAAAAGATATTTCTGATGAAACCCACTTCCGCGAAAGCGTACATTTTCTCCCAGCCTTTGATGAGATTTTAATTTCATATAAAACTCGTGAAGCTTCTATTTTATTAGAGCACCAACCTCAAGCTTTCACCAATAATGGAATTTTTAAACCGATTATTCTCGAAAACGGAAAAGTTATTGGAACCTGGAAAAGAACGATCAAAAAAGATCACGCAAAAATAGAAACGCAATTTTTTAATACACCCGAAAGTTCAAAAAAAGAAATTCTGTTTGAAGGTATAAAAGCTTTTGAGAACTATCTGGGAACTAAAGTTGTTATTGAATAACTTTCATTTTCATTAAAATACTATCGTTTCTTAGAAATACTTCTTCTATCCTTGATAAAATCTTTGCGCATACAATCGCTAAATAATTATATTTACAAAAAAAATTAGCATTATGGTATTAAGTAGATTCTGGTTAGTGATTTTTATTTCCTCAATTGTCTTTATTGTGGTCAGTTTATTTACTGCCAACACTTATACTATCGATTCTGTTATAAACGGAAAAAAAGACGATCCGATTCTGGTTTCAGAAAAATACATTCACGAACTTCCTGCTTTCATAAAAGACAGCATTCAAAAAGCTCCGGATCAGACCATGATCATCAATCGTGATACGCTTAATGCAGATACCACTTATGTTTATAAAAATAAAACGGTAAAAATTTTCAGCGGTCTTCAAAAATCTGATGGTTTATTGCCTACTTGCAAAAGCACTTTGGTCGATTTAATCTTACCGCTTATTGCATATTTGGCTTTTTTCTGCGGATTAATGGAACTTTTAATCATTTCAGGAGCATCCGGAAAATTAGCCAAAGTACTGAGTCCGGTATTCGTAAAGGTTTTTCCGAGTATTCCTAAAAATCATCCTTCTATATCTTATATGACTTTAAACTTTGCCGCGAATTTCCTTGGATTAGATTCGGCTGCAACTCCTTTTGGACTTAAAGCTATGGAAAGTTTACAGGAAATCAATCCCGACAAAGATAGGGCCAGTGATGCTCAGATTATGTTTATGTGCCTTCACGCTTCGGGTTTAACTTTAATCGCAACGTCAATTATTGGCTATCGTGCTGCAGCAAATGCCACGAATCCTGCTGATGTTATGCTTCCGTGTATTATTACTTCTTTTATTGGTACGATCGCAGCATTTTTGATTGTGGGTATTAAACAAAAAATAAATTTTAAAAGCGCTTCGCTTGTCATTGTCTTAATCGGATTAATTGCCGCGATTATTGGTTTGCTGATGTACGTTAACCATTTAGATTTAATTGGAAAAAACTACTTTACCTCTAACCTTTCAGGTTTAATATTAATTGGAATTATTGCCTTTACATTGATTTTTTCATTCAAACATGAAAAGAAATTTAGCGATGCTAATACAACTGTTTTTGAAACCTTTGTAGTCGGTGCAAACAACGGTGTTAAAACCGGAGTTACTATTTTCCCTTATGTATTGGGAATGTTAGTGGCTATTTCTCTTTTTAGAAACAGTGGTTTATTCGAAATTATCAGTGATGCAATTGCATTTGTTTTTTCGAATATGGGAGTAAGTAAAGAAATTACGAATGCATTACCGGTAGCTATGCTTCGCCCGTTTAGTTCTGCAGGATCCCGCGGATTTTTAATTGATTCAATGAATACATTTGGTGCAGATTCTTTGACAGCAAGATTAAGTAGTATTTTTCAGTGCAGTGCCGAAAGTACTTTTTATGTAATTGCGGTTTATTTTGGTTCTGTAAATATCAAAAATACGCGTTATGCATTGGGCACAATGCTTCTGGTAGATCTTATTTGTGTGATTACGGCAATTTTTGTGGCGACTTGGTTTTTTTAAATCATTATGATTTATTCCGGATTTTATCTAAACTGGACTGAAGTCCAGCCCTACAATATAGGGCGAGCCTACGGCTCTTTTTTTAGAGTTCCGGAGGAACGATTTATGTTGAAGGGCCGGATTTTAATCCAGTTTAATATATAATCAATTACAGTTATTTTTTGTAAGAATATTTTGTATTATTGTTACGAATTTAAATCGTTACCAACAAATACAAAATGTCAAATACTTATCATCAAGTTTATATTCAGGCAGTTTTTGCAGTAAAATATAGAGAAGCAATTATTACAAGTGAGAGCAAATCAAAAATATTAAGTGTCATTGGAAATTTAATAAATGAAACGGGTTGCAAAACCTTAATTGTAAATGGGACTGAAGATCATGTTCATTGTCTTTTAAGCCTTAAGCCAACAGTTTCTATTTCGGAATTAATGAAAATTGTAAAAGGGAAATCATCAAAATTTATAAATGATCATCAATTAACAAAACATAAATTCGAATGGCAAGAAGGTTATGGTGCTTTCTCCTATAGCAAATCCCACATTGATGCTGTATATAAATATATTGCTAATCAAGAGGAGCATCATAAAAAAGAAAATTTTAAAGATGAATATATTTCTTTATTAAATAAATTTAATGTCAAATTCAATGAAAAATATATTTTTGAAAAATTAATATAATTTATTTAAACCGGACTGGACTGAAGTCCAGCCCTACAATATGGGTCGAGCCGATGGCTCTTTTTTTAGAGTTCCGGAGGAACGATTTATATTGTAGGGCCGGATTTTAATCCGGTTTAAAATAAGAATCGGACCCATAGTTCGTTTTTCAGAGTTCCCGAGGAACGACTTATATTGTAGGGCCGGATTTTAATCCGGTTTAAAATAGGAATCGGACCCACAGCTAGTTTTTCAGAGTTCCGGAGGAACGCTTTATATTATAGGGCCGGATTTTTATCTGATTTAAAATAAGAATCGGACCCATAGTTCGTTTTTCAGAGTTCCCGAGGAACGACTTATATTGTAGGGCCGGATTTTAATCCGGTTTAAAATAGGAATCGGATCCATAGCTCGTTTTTCAGAGTTCCGGAGGAACGCTTTATATTGTAGGGCCGGATTTTAATCGGGTTTAAAATAGGAATCGGACCCATAGCTTGTTTTCAGAGTTCCGGAGGAACGATTTATATTGTAGGGCCGGATTTTAATCCGGTTTAAAATAGGAATCGGATCCATAGCTCGTTTTTCAGAGTTCCGGAGGAACGATTTATATTGTAGGGCTGGATTTTAATCCGGTTTAAAAATAGGGAATCGCGCTATTTTAATCCGTTTTAAAAATAAAAACCAATTCAATTCGTTGAATTAATAAAATACCACAAATTAATGAAACCACAATACCTTTTTATCGCATGCCTTTTAATTGGTTGCCAAAAGCCAAAACCAGTCGATCAGGCAATCACTGCAACTCCGGGAATTAAAACCGAAACCATTGCAGCTAAAGAAAATTTCTTAAAAATAGATACTATTTCTATTGCTGATTATGGAGAAACATCAAAAGACAACTATGTTTTGGCTTATCTTTTAGATCAAAAAGCAGACAAGGATAGCATTGTAACAGGAAAATATCGTCTTGATTTTTATCAGAATAAAACTAAAACTAGTTCATCAAACATTAGCATTAAGGGAGTTGATAAAGGATCTGAATGGAATGCTATTTACGGATTAGGAATCGAAAGTGCCAAAAGTTCTCCTTTTATTCAAATTAGTTTTGGATATCCTGCTTGTGGTTACAATCAAAGTCATTATTTGTATTATTTAAAAAACAATGACATACAATTGGTTTACGATTGGTATACGATGTCTGATAGTGGTTGGGGAAGCTGGGTCGAATTCGAAAATCCTTCGGCGAAAGCCAATCCTGAATCATTCTACTGCAAAACAGTTTCTTTTGAACCCGATGATAATGATGAAAACATGGGAATAGCAAAACATTCAGATTCGATTGTTTTTCGCTTAAGCGGAAATCACTGGCAAAAGCAATTACTTTCGGCAAAAGACAAGACTTATTTTGAGAAAAAAATGAGTTTTGATGACTTTCACAAACAAGAATAAACACTTTAAAACATCCCTTATTCAAATTCTTTCTTAGGTAAATAATTTCTAACTTTGTAAAAAACAAAGAAATGATTGATTTTATATACCAAGACCCTTATCCTATTTTAAAGGATGATACACAGTACCGCAAAATTACTTCTGATTTTGTAAAAGTGGAACAATTTGGAGAACGTGAAGTTCTTACTGTTGACCCAAAAGGTTTAGAATTATTGGCTGAAGAAGCCCTTACAGATGTCTCTTTCATGTTAAGAACAACGCATTTACAAAAACTGCGTAAAATTCTTGATGATCCGGAAGCGACAGACAACGATCGTTTTGTGGCTTATAATTTATTACAAAATGCTTCGGTTGCTGCCGAAGGTCAATTACCAAGCTGCCAGGATACGGGAACAGCGATTGTAATGGCCAAAAAAGGTGAAAGTATCTTTACCGGTGTTGATGATGCAGAATGGCTGAGCAGAGGAATTTTCAACACCTACCAAAAACGTAATTTACGTTATTCGCAAATTGTACCTATTTCGATGTTCGAAGAAAAAAATTCAGGATCGAATCTTCCCGCGCAAATTGACATTTATGCTAAAAAAGGAACTTCTTACGAATTCTTATTTATGGCAAAAGGCGGTGGATCTGCTAATAAAACTTACCTATACCAACAAACAAAATCACTATTGAATGAAAAATCGATGGATGCTTTTGTTCGCGCAAAAATAAAAGACTTAGGAACTTCGGCTTGTCCTCCTTACCATTTAGCTTTGGTTATTGGTGGAACTTCTGCGGAAGCGAACCTAAGCGCTGTTAAAAAAGCATCTGCAGGATATTATGACCACTTGCCTACTTCAGGAAACATGGCTGGCCAGGCTTTCCGTGATATCGAATGGGAACAAAAAGTACAGCAAATTTGCCAGGAAAGCGCTATTGGCGCTCAGTTTGGTGGTAAATACTTTACACATGATGTTCGTGTAATTCGTTTGCCTCGTCACGCGGCTTCTTGTCCGGTTGGATTAGGAGTTTCTTGTTCTGCTGATAGAAACATTAAAGGAAAAATAACTAAAGAAGGAATTTTCGTTGAACAGTTAGAAGTAAATCCAAAACAATTTTTACCGGAAACAGCTCCGCATTTAGAAGCTCCGGTTGAAATTGACTTAGATCAGCCAATGGCAGATATTTTAGCTAAATTATCTCAATATCCAATTAAAACGCGTCTCAAATTAAACGGAACCGTAATTGTTGCCCGTGATATTGCGCACGCCAAAATCAAAGAATTATTAGAGGCTGGAAAACCAATGCCGGAATACTTTAAAAATCACCCGGTTTATTACGCTGGACCTGCAAAAACTCCGGAAGGAATGGCTTCAGGAAGTTTTGGACCAACAACTGCAGGCCGTATGGACGTTTATGTTGATGAATTCCAGAAACATGGCGGAAGTATGATTATGCTCGCAAAAGGAAACCGTACCAAACAAGTAACTGATGCCTGCAACAAATACGGCGGATTCTACTTGGGTTCTATTGGTGGTCCAGCAGCGATTTTAGCGCAAGACAATATCCTGAAAGTTGAAGTCGTTGACTTTGAAGAATTAGGAATGGAAGCAGTTCGTAAAATTACCGTAAAAGATTTCCCTGCTTTTATTATTACAGATGATAAAGGGAATGATTTCTTTGAAAATCTTTAGTATTTAACCGCAAAGTCCGCAAGGAGTTTACGCAAAGAACACAAAGTTTTTTTTTAACTAAATTTTAAAAATAAACTGTACAAACAATAAAAACCGCCTTTATGGGCGGTTTTATTTATTAATATACTTTGCGAACCTTGCGTAAACTCCTTGCGGACTTTGCGGTTAAACTTTCAAGCAACTTCTTTCTCGAAAGCAATAAAGTGCGTCAGTTTTCCTTTTAGGTTAAAAACCGGAACTCCATTGATTTGACAATTGTATGATCGGCCGTCTTTTCTGTAGTTTTGAATTGTTTTTTCAAAAGGAATCTGCAATTTGATTGCTTCTCTTATTTCTTTTAAAACCGTTTTTGACGTTTTGGGTCCCTGAAACATTTTTGGCGTTTTCCCTAATATCTCTTCTTCATTATAACCCGTCATTCTTTTGATTCCGTTTGAGGCAAAAACAATCTTTAAATCAAGATCTGTCACTACTACAACTTCTTCTTTAATACGTTCTTCTATCTCGAGATGCTTCTCATTCCAGGTAAATTGATTCGAAATTTTATTGACTTTCTTCAAATCAGAGAAAATAGCTTTCAACTCATTCAAATATTCATAATGAAAATCCCATGCTAAGATAGGAACTGAATTACGATGGGAAGATTCATCAAAATCGGCATTTTTCATTTTAAATAATTTAAAGGATATAATCTTTCCATCCAAAGATAGAGAGAAAATTCATCACAAAATAAGTTTATTTTCTATTTAACGATTGTTTAATATCAGTTAGAAGGTAAATTTTAATTGTACCACCACTGCTTTTTTCTCTTCTGTGTTTAAATTATTAAGGGAAATTCCGAGTAATCGAACTGAATCTTTCATTTTTTCCTGATATAATAATTCCTCTACTGTTTCGAGAATCAGACTTTTATCTGAAATAAAATAGGGCAAAGTTTTACTGCGGGTTTGTTGCGTAAAATCACTGTATTTTATTTTAAGGGTAACTGTTTTACCTGAAATATTATGTTTCTTTAGTCGTCTTTCAAGTGAAGTAGCAATTTTATCAAGCTGTTCGAGCATAAAAATTTCAGAAGTTAAATTAACGTCGAAAGTATTTTCTGCCGCAACTGATTTCGTGATGCGATGTGACTTTACTTCACTATTATGAATTCCGCGAACTACATTGTAATAAAAAGCACCTGATTTCCCGAAATGTTTTTCCAGAAACTCAACCGATTTACTTTTAAGATCAGTTCCGGTAAAAATGCCCAATTGGTACATTTTTTCCGTAGTTACTTTTCCAACACCATAAAACTTTCTGATAGGCAATTCTTCCAGAAAAGCCTCGACTTCATCAGGATTTACGGTTTTTTGTCCGTTTGGTTTATTGACATCACTGGCAATTTTGGCCACAAATTTATTGATCGAAATTCCTGCTGAAGCTGAGATCCCGACTTCATTCAAAATTCTTAATCTAATTTCTTCTGCCAATAAACTGGCACTTGGGTTTCCTTTTTTATTCTGCGTTACATCCAGATAAGCTTCGTCGAGCGAAAGCGGCTCTACAAGATCTGTATAATCGTGAAAAATAGCGTGAATTTTATTCGAAATCTCCTTATAACGATCAAATCGAGGACGTACAAAAATGATTTCTGGACAATATTTCTTGGCCAAAACCCCACTTATAGCACTGCGCACACCAAATTTACGTGCTTCGTAACTGGCTGCAGAAACTACTCCTCTATTCTCTGAACCTCCAACAGCAATAGGTTTTCCGCGCAAAGCAGGATTATCCATCTGCTCTACCGAAGCATAAAAAGCATCCATATCAACATGGATTATTTTTCGATATGTTAGCGCATCTGACATTATGCAAATTTAAACAGGAAACCAATAAAAAGAACGCAGTTAATAGTTATAAATAGTATCAATTTTTAAAGATTAACAACTTAATGATTCTAAACAAATCATTTTCTTTATTTTTGTATTTCTACACGAAATAAAATACAATGCGAACATTTGTTATAGGCGACATACATGGAGGATTACTCGCACTTGAACAGGTGCTGAAAAAAGCCGAAGTAACTAAAAAAGATACTCTTATATTTTTAGGCGATTATGTTGATGGCTGGAGCCAATCGGCAGAGGTAATTGATTATTTAATTGACCTGAAACTCAAACAAAACTGCATTTGCATTAGAGGAAATCATGATCAGCTGGCCTTAGACTGGCTTGAAAACAGACATGAAGATCTTGATGAAGAAATGTGGTACAAACATGGCGGAAAAGCTACTGTTGAAGGATATTCTAAAATTTCGGCCGAACGAAAAAAAGAACATATTGCTTTTTTTGAAGCACTTCAGGATTATTATCTTGATGATGAAAACCGTCTTTTTGTTCATGCCGGTTTCACGAATCTTAATGGTGTGGTTTGGGAATATTTTTCGAAATTATTTTACTGGGACAGAACACTTTGGGAATCTGCACTTGCTTTAGATCCAAAATTAAAACCAGACGATATATATTATCCTAAGCGTTTTACGATATATAAAGAAATTTACATTGGGCATACACCGGTTACCCGAATTGGAAAAACAGTTCCGGTAAATAAGGCTTGTGTCTGGAATGTTGATACTGGCGCAGCTTTTAAGGGACCTTTGACAATTATGGACGTGAACACCAAGGAATTCTGGCAAAGTGATCCGTTAAATGAATTGTATTCTGATGAAAAAGGTAGGAATTAATTCATAAAAAGCTATTTTTGCATTTTAAAACAATTAATATTTAAGTTTATGAAAAAGGTTATTACACTTTTGTTTTTAGTATCATTTGGATTTACACAAGCTCAACAGGCTTTTAAAGGAAAAGGAGATGTTAAAGTTAACGTTGGTGCTAACATACAAGATGGTGGTTCAGGAATTCAGGGTTCTGTAGATTTTGGTTTAGGTGAAAATTTCTCTTTTGGTTTTGTTGCTAATTACCTATTGGGCGTAGATAATTTTAATGGTTTTTACAATAATAGCCCTTACAGCGATTACAAACCTGATTTTGGTGATCGTTTTGATGCTAAAGCAAGAATTAGTGCTAATTTAAGCAGCGTTATTGGTGTTGATCAGTTAGATGTTTACCCAGGTTTAAGTTTAGGATTACACAATTTTGGCGGTCATGTTGGTGGTCGTTACTTTTTTACTGAAGGATTTGGTGTTTTCACAGAACTTGGTTTCCCTATTGCAAAATATGGCAGCGACAATGGAGTATTTGATCACTTAAACAATCAGTTTACTTTTAGTTTAGGAGCTTCTTTTAATTTGTAAAAAAAGACTTTTGCCACAAAGACACTAAGTTTTTTGCCAAAGTTGAATAAAGAAAAAAATCTCGCAAAGACGCAAAGTCGCAAAGATTATAAATAATAAAAACCGCCTAATTGGGCGGTTTTTTTTTATCTAATGAATATGTCTGGCTTCGACTTTGCTCAGCCTGACAACAAAAAAACCGCCTGATTGGCGGTTTTACTATTTCGTATATTATGGCTTAGTACTTATTTACTAACCAAAATACTCCATTCAGCTCCGCTGTAAATTTTATGTTTTGCTGAGAAACTTCCTTGGTTTACGGCAAATGAAAAGTTTAAAAGACTGTTGAAGTAACAAACATCTGTACCAACAGCAACTTCTCCAAAAGTGTGTACCAATTTCAGTTTTCCTTCATACGCTTTTTTAGTTCCGTTGAAAATCTGGATTTTAACTAAATCACCCGCTTTCAAATCTAAATTAGCGAAAGTTTTCTTGTCGATATTGGTCCAAACATTTCCGTATTGAATATCTAAAATCGGGATTCCGCCTTTGATGATTCCTTTTTCGAAAACCGGTTTTTGGTAATCGATTTTTACTACTTCGTTTGGTAATTTTGGCCCAACTTCTTCAAAAGTGATCGTTTTAGATGCTAAACGAGCTCCGGTAAAAGCATACACATCACGACCATGAAAAGTATACGATTCGTTTGAGTTTTGGCGACGGTTTTTTACTTCATCGATCTCACGAATTTCCTGAATACCTAATTGTTCTGCGATTAAAGTCAAAGTTCCGTTATCCGGAGTTACAAAGTAATGCCCTGATTTAGTCAACAACACAACAGAATGCCTTGCTGTACCAACTCCAGGATCACAAACAGATACAAATACAGTTCCTGCAGGATAATATTGAGCCGTTTGCGACAAACGATATGCAGCTTCCCAAATATTAAATGCCGGGATTTCATGAGTTACATCAAATATTTTAATATCGGTCGAAACTCCCATTGCAACCCCTTTCATAGCAGATACTGCCCCATCTTTCAAACCAAAATCTGATTGAAAAACTAATACATTATTTTGTGCGAAACCATTAAAAGTAATAGCACACAAAAAAAGTAATAAACGTACTTTCATTTTTTCTCTTTTTAAATTTTCAGCAAAGATATTTCATTAAACTCGATTTTAAAGTCTTATTTTTATAAAAATCGGGTTTTCATTAAGCGATTTCGATTATTTACAATTACATTTGCATTTTATTCATTATCCTATGTAAATAGTAGACAAATAGAAGTTCTACCGGATCTTTTTGAATAATTATTAAATCAATTACAAAACTAAATTATCAATGAGAAAAAAATTAAAAATTGTCATAACAGCAATTCTTACTTTATCCAGCACTTTATTTTTTGCGCAGAGTCACGAGATAAAAGGAACGATTACGAATGAAAACGGAAATCCTCTGGAATTTGCTACAATCTTAATCAAAGGAACTCAAATTAATGCGTCAAGCGATGCTTTAGGAAAGTTTACGATTAATGCTTCTGCCAATAATCCAACACTTATTGTTTCTTTATTTGGATATCAAACCAAAGAAGTCGTTGCAAAAGATCCTATTATCGAAGTGCAATTGGCTTTAGAAAATAATAGCCTTGACGAAATTGTAGTCGTAGGAAGTAGAAATCCAAATAAAAGCAAACTCGAAACAGCAGTTCCGGTTGATGTTGTAAACCTAGCAAAAATCAGAAACACAACACCACAAACGACTACAAACGATATTTTGACCTATTTGATTCCGTCTTTTAACTCTAACAGACAATCTTCTGCGGATGGAACTGAACATATTGATCCGGCTTCTTTAAGAGGTTTAGGTCCTGATCAGGTTTTGGTTTTGATTAACGGAAAAAGAAGACATACTACATCATTAGTAAATTATCAAAATACGGTAGGAAACGGTTCTGTTGGTACAGATTTAAGTGCGATTCCTGCTTCGGCAATCAAGAGAATTGAAGTTTTACGTGATGGTGCAGCAGCGCAATATGGTTCTGATGCGATTGCGGGTGTAATTAATTTAGTTTTAAAAGACAATGCAGGTTTAGAAGTAAATGCCACTTATGGTTCGACATCCAGAAATGATGGGCAAACCACAAATGTGAACTTAAACTACGGAACAAAAATTGGCAACAAAGGTGGTTTTATTAACCTTTCGGCTGAATTTAATGACCGCCAGAAAACCAATCGTTCTCAAAATAATAACCTGATTATTTTTGATCAATCTGCTGAAGGCAATTTCTTCGCTTATGATTTTGCTGATAATCCGGCACAATCACGCCAGATTGATGATAATTTATTGGCTCAAAATGGTTTGACGCGTGATGATTTTAATTTTCAGATTGGAGATGCAAAAATCCAGAATATTCAGGGATTCTTTAATGCATCGATTCCGTTAAACGATCAAATCGAGTTTTATGCAAACGGAGGCGTTAGCCATAGAGAAGGTACAGGTTACGGTTTCAGACGTTTACCAAGTGAAACTGAAAATGTGGTGGCTTCTATTTTCCCTTTCGGATTTCAACCTGAATTGAATTCTGTTGTAACGGATCTTTCTTCTTCGGTTGGTTTTAAATTCAAATTTGGAGAATGGAAACTGGATGTGAGCAATACTATCGGTGAAAACAAATTTATTTATGATGTATCGAATACCAACAACGTTTCGTTAGGCGATAATGGTCAGACAGATTTTAAAGCCGGAAATCACTCTTTCTTGCAAAATACTGTAAATGCTGATATTACCCGATTTTACAAAGATGTTTTTCACGGTTTGAATGTTGCATTTGGAGGTGAATATCGTTTTGAGAAATACAAAATTGTTCCTGGAGAGGAAAACTCTTATATCAATGGCGGAGCACAATCGTTCCCGGGATTTTCTCCTTTGAATGAAGTGAATGAAAACAGAAACAGCGTTGGCGTTTATGCTGATGTTGAGGCCGATATCACGGAGAAATTCTTGATTGGAGTTGCAGGTCGTTATGAAGATTATACCGATTTTGGAAATACCATTAACGGAAAATTATCTGCGAGATATAAAATATTAGACAATTTATTTGTTCGTGGAGCGATTAGTTCTGGTTTTAGAGCGCCATCATTGCACCAGCAATACTTCAACAATATTGCGACTGATGCTGTTGACGGACAAATCCTGAATTCGGGTATTTTTAGAAATGACAGTCAGGTAGCGAAAGAGCTTGGAATTCCGAAATTAAAAGAAGAAACTTCAAGAAACTACAGTTTTGGAGTTGTTTATTCTCCAACAAAAAAACTACACATTACAGCTGATTACTATCATATTAGAATCGACAACCGAATCATCCTTACCGGAAATTTAGGAAATGATGCTGCGGGTGAACCTGTTCCTGCGCTTCGTGCTTTGTTTGCTCAATACGGCGCACAAACCGGACGTTTCTTTACGAATGCCATCAACACGACTACAAACGGAGTCGACGTTGTAATTGATTACGATATGAATGTTGGTCCGGGAAAAATGAATCTTTCGTTGTTGTACAACTACAACGACAATAAAGTTGATGATCAGCTGAACAATATTCCGGCTTTATTTGTAGGTCAGGAAGATGTGTATTACGGACCTCAGGAAAGAAGTCTTATCGAGACGAATACGCCTAAGCACAAAGGTACTTTTGCTATTAATTATAGTTTAACCAAATGGAATTTCTTACTGAGAAACACGTATTTTGGTGAAGTAATTCGTGATGGTTTCCCTTTTGGAGGCATCCAGAAACACAACGGAAAAGTAGTTACCGATATGACTGTTGCTTATAAAATCACTCCAAAAATCCAGATTGCTCTGGGAGCCAACAACTTATTTGATATTTTCCCGGACAGACAAATTTACGAGAACAGTTATTACGGAGTTTTCAAATATGCACCTGTGCAAATGGGAACTACGGGAGCTTACTACTTTGGACGTATGAGTTTTACATTGTAATTTATTTAACCGCGAGGAGCACTAAGATTTACGCAAAGTCCAGAGTTTTTATGCTCTATGATTTAATCTCGCAAAGGCACAAAGTCGCTAAGTTTTTTATAAAAATAAAGCCGCTCAATTGAGCGGCTTTATTTTTATACTTTAAAGATTCTGCAAA
Organism: Flavobacterium sp. C3NV; assembly: GCF_046825355.2. Taxonomy (NCBI): domain Bacteria; kingdom Pseudomonadati; phylum Bacteroidota; class Flavobacteriia; order Flavobacteriales; family Flavobacteriaceae; genus Flavobacterium; species Flavobacterium sp. C3NV. The sequence continues at coordinate 99,016 of NZ_JBKQBJ020000009.1, forward strand.
TTATCTTTGCGACTTCGCGCCTTTGCGAGATTAAAAAAAACGAGCTTAGCGTAAATCTTAGCGCTCCTCGCGGTTAAAAATCTAAATAGCCATTTCAGGAATTTCGCCTTCAATAATTAAATCAGCTTCGGTCGAATCGATAATGTGCTCAACTGAAACACCTGGCGCGCGTTCTAAGAGCTTAAAACCTTTTTCTGTCACTTCGAGAACTGCTAACTCGGTTACAACTTTTTTAACGCATCCTACGCCCGTTAATGGCAAAGTGCATTTTTTTAAGATCTTAGATTCTCCTGCTTTATTGACGTGCATCATGGCCACGATGATATTTTCGGCGGAAGCCACCAAATCCATTGCGCCTCCCATTCCTTTTACCATTTTGCCCGGAATTTTCCAGTTGGCAATATCTCCGTTTTCAGAAACTTCCATCGCGCCTAAAATCGTCAAGTCTACTTTCTGACTGCGAATCATTCCGAAACTAAAAGCCGAATCAAAGAAACTTGCTCCCGGCAGCGTTGTAATGGTTTGCTTTCCTGCATTGATAATATCAGCATCTTCTTCTCCCGCAAAAGGAAAAGGTCCCATACCCAAAACGCCATTCTCGCTCTGAAACTCAACCGCAATATCTTCTCTCACGTAATTTGCTACCAAAGTCGGAATCCCGATACCTAAGTTTACAAAATACCTGTCTTTTACTTCTTTTGCAATTCGTTTTGCAATATCTTCTTTTGTTAACATATTTTTCTAATGTGTCAATTTATTAATGTGCCAATTAGTCAATTTGATAATTAGATAATGCTTTATAATTATCTAATTGTCTCATTATCTCAATTATCTAATTTTTCTCTACGAAATAATCCCAGGTTGCTTTTGTAATAGCTGCAATTATTTTCTCTGTATCTTCTTGTTTTTCTGTGATGTTTTTTAAATAAACAGATAGAATAAAATGTTTCCCGTTTGGGAGTTTTACAATTCCAATATCATTCATTGCTACTCTCAAATTTGCATCATTAGTTCCCGAAATTCCTGTTCTGTGTGCCAGTTCTGTATTTTCAGGAAGTCCCGCTTTCATCCAGGTCAATCCTCTTGAGGTTTCTGTCATTATTTGATACAAATACTTTGTCGTGTTTTCTTTTAGAATTTCTCCTTTAAAAAACTTTTCCAATAACGCTGTTGTTGCCAGCGGAGTCGTTGTATTCACATAAAGATTCTCCCAGGTTCGCATTTGTTGCTCGTTTACTTTAATCACGAAATCCTTAATTCCTTGTTTATTGATAAACTTCTGAACTTCTTTTGTTCCTCCGAGTAAATTAATTAGAATGTCGCAACCATTATTATCACTGTGCGAAATGGTATATCTTAATACTTTATCTAAAGTTAAATTTACATTTCCATCCGGATAATCTTCCCTCATTGGGCTCCACGTATCTTCATGTAACTCTTTCTTTTTAATAAAAATCTGCTGTGTTAGTGAAAGCTTACCTTCATCGACTCTATTCAAAACCGTCAAAGCAATATGAAACTTGAAAACACTCATCATAGGAGCTTTTAAGTTTCCGTTGATACTTAAAGTATCTTTATCTTCAATTCCTTTTATCGACATTCCAACTGTTGCGTTTTTAGACGATATGATCTGATTTAACTGTTGTCGCAATTCATTTGTCGATTGTGCGAAAGTTGAAAAAGACAATAAAGAAAACAGAATAATATTAAAAAGCTTAGTCATAAGTTTAATGTGCCTATTTTAATGAGTCAATTAGAAAATAGATAATATTTTACTTAAAGTAAACCATGATAATATTTTAATTTATAAGCTCTTAAAACTATTAAAGCAACTTTATTGCGATAATATTTTCAATTATCTAATCACAATTATCTCAATTATCTAATTAAACTCGCTGTCTTACAGTTCGTTGTTCAATCCTTTTCTCGAATTTTTCTCCCTGAAAAATGCGTTGTACCATAATTCCCGGAATATGAATTTGATTTGGATCTAAAGTGCCAACGGGAACTAGTTCTTCCACTTCGGCAATGGTTATTTTTGCTGCACCGGCCATACACACATTGAAGTTTCTGGCTGTTCCTTTAAAAATAAGATTTCCCGCTTCGTCTCCTTTCCAGGCTTTTACAATGGCAAAGTCAGCTTCGAAAGCCTGTTCCATGATGTGCATCTTTCCGTTGAATTCACGAACTTCTTTTCCTTCGGCAACTTCAGTTCCGTAACCGGCCGGAGTAAAGAAAGCTGGAATCCCGGCTTGCGCTGCACGACAACGTTCTGCCAAAGTTCCCTGAGGCGTCAACTCAACTTCAAGTTCTCCAGAAAGCATTTGGCGTTCGAACTCAGCATTTTCGCCTACATAGGACGAAATCATCTTTTTGATTTGTTTTTTCTGCAAAAGCAATCCCAAACCAAAATCATCAACTCCTGCATTGTTCGAAATACAAGTTAAATCTGAAACGGTTGTTTTTACTAATGCCGCTATAGTATTTTCAGGAATTCCGCATAAGCCAAAACCACCAAACATAATGGTCATTCCGCTTTCTATTCCTTCTGTAGCCTCTTGAACGTTATTTACTTTTTTTGTAATCATAACAAATGGTCTTTATTACCGTATATTTTTGATAAAAATACCATTTTTAGATTAAATTATAACGATTTCGTAAAAAATAAAATCTACCAATAGCGACTGATATTTAACCGCAAAGAACGCAAGGTTTTTTTATTCTTAGTCTTTATAAAAAGGCAAAGTTCGCAAAGCTTAGCGTTCTTTGCGTAAACCTTTCCCAACTTTGCGGTTAAATGTTTATTACACTTATTCAAAAAAAAATCCTTTTGTGTTTCTAAATTCAGAAAATCACAAAAGGATAATTTTATATAAAAAGGAATTTAAACTATAGTTCGAATTCGTCTGTATTTTGTTCTGTAGCTGTTGTATCTTTTACTTTTGGCGCACTATAACAATCTACTTTTATAGAAAGATTTGCCGGGCGCTCAAACTCTGATTTCGAAACCTGAAGTCCGGGATCTGCATAACATAGTTTCATAAAGTAACCCCAGATTGGCAATGCAGCTGTTGCACCTTGTCCGTAAGTTAAACTTTTAAAACGTGCAGAACGATCTTCGCAACCTACCCAAACTCCTGTTACCAAGTTAGGCACCATTCCCATAAACCAACCATCAGACTGGTTTTGAGTTGTTCCTGTTTTTCCTGCAATTGCGTTTTTAAACATGTACGGATATCCTGTCCAGCGATTATCTCCACTTCCTCCTCCTTGCGTACGCAAACGTGCACCAGAACCGGTTTCTGTAACTCCCTGAAGTAATTTGATTACTGCGAAGGCAATATCTTTGTTTAAAACGTCATGAGATTCCGGAATTGGCTCATAGATCACCTCTCCACTTTTATTCTCAATACGGCTTAAAAATTGTGGTTTTACATACACTCCCTGATTGGCAAATGTACCATAAGCAGCAACCATATCTTCAACCGTAATATCTACAGCTCCAAGAGCGATAGAAGGCTGAGCAGGAATTTCGGTTTTAACACCTAATTTATGCGTTAGTTCTACAACAGCTTCCGGTCCTACACGATCTATCAATTTTGCAGAAATCGTATTGATTGAGTTCGCAAGACCTTGTTTTAAAGTTACCATTCCGCGGTATCTGTTATCTGAGTTTCTTGGCTCCCAGTCTGCAGTAACATTATGGCGTCCTTTGTGAATCATAAAAGGCCCGTCAAGAATAGAATCACAAGGAGACATATTCAATTGTTCGATTGCGGTTGCATAAACGAAAGGTTTGAATGTCGAACCTACTTGTCTTGCTCCCTGCCCTACGTGATCGTATTGAAAATATTTATAATTGATTCCACCAACCCAAGCTTTAATATTTCCGGTTTGAGGCTCCATAGCCATTAAACCAGATTGTAAAAAGTGTTTAAAATAACGAATAGAATCCAGCGGTGTCATTACCGTATCGCGTTCCCCTTTCCAGGTAAATACGCGCATTTTAGTTTTTACTTTGAATGAAGCAATGATATCGTCTTCGCTTTTATCCAAATCTTTCATGATAGCCCAACGCGTAGAATTTTTCATCGCCTGCATCATTAGTCGATCAGTTTCTGCTTGCGAAATATTTACGAAAGGTGCATTTTTATTGGTTTTCTGTTCAATAAAAAATTGCTGTTGCAGGTTTTTCATGTGTTCAGAAACTGCTTCTTCGGCATGTAACTGCATTCTTGAATCGATAGTCGTATAGATTTTCAGACCATCTTTGTAAATATCGTAATCAGAACCGTCTGGTTTTTTATTGTCGGCAACCCATTTTTTCATGTAATCACGAAGATATTCCCTGAAATAAGTCGCTGTTCCTTCGCGGTGACTTTCTAATTTGAATTTTAAAGCAATTGGCATTGCCTTGTACTTCTCTTTTTGAGCTTCTGTAATCATCTTGGCTTTTACCATTTGACCCAGTACAACATCACGACGGTTTTTAACACCCGTAGGGTTTCTCAAAGGATTGTAAAGAGATGAATTATTAAACATCCCAACCAATATTGCGGATTCATCTATCGTTAAATCCTTAGGATCTTTAGAAAAATACGTTTGCGCAGCAGAACTTACTCCAACAGCGTAATTTCCGAAATCATAAACGTTGCAATACATCGCCAAAATTTCATTTTTGGTATATTGACGTTCCAGACGAATGGCAATAATCCACTCTTTTATTTTTTGCACTATTCTAAAGGGCAAAAAGCTAGATCCACCACGATGAAATAATTGTTTTGCTAACTGCTGAGTCAGTGTACTAGCTCCTCCATTGGTTCCCAAAGAAAAAGCAGCACGCAAAGTTCCTCGCCCGTCGATTCCTGAATGCTCATAAAAACGGGCATCTTCAGTTGCAACCAAAGCATCTACAAGGTTTTTTGGTAAATCTGAATATTTAAGCTGTGATCTGTTGGTTTTAAAATATTTACCTATCACTACTCCATCAGATGAAATAATTTCTGTAGCCAAATTAGAATCCGGATTTTCTAAGTCTTCAAATGAAGGCATCGATCCGAATAATCCCCATGAGGCAAATAAAAAGAAAGCTAAAATACCCAACAAGGTATAAGCAAAAACTCTCCAGAATTTCTTTTTATAGTAGTTAATATCTTTATTACTATTAGGTTGATTGATTTTCTTGGTGGCCATATAACTATTTTTCTAATCTTTTTGTTCTATTCTAAAACCTACGTCTGTAATACCTTCTAACTCCTGAACTCCAGGAATTTTTCCTGATTCTCTAACGGCTTGCTTGATGTGTACTTTATATTTTCCTTTAAACTTTACATCTTCTTTATAATAAAGTTTACTCTCTTTTATATCAGTAAAACCGTTCCCTAACAAGGTTCCGTCCGGTTTTGCCATCTCATATTCTAAGGTATCTACTTTAGTGAAACCGCTTGGCGTTTCGATAGCCACAATTAAAAACAAATTTTTGAATGGATAATTGTTATTGTCCCTCAAATTTATAAATAAGTTGTACTTTTTGGTTGAATCTAAAACTGGCAGATCAAAAGTTATAATACTGTCTTTGTTCCAGGCACTTCCAACAGATTTGTACTCATCGAATACTCTTTTTTTATCACAAGAAAAAAGTAATATTCCTACCAAAAGAAGAATCGCACTATTTTTTATTCTCATTTTTAGTAATAATTATAGGTTTTCTAGGTTCAGCCGGTTTATTCTCGTTTGAATTGTTAGGTTTATTCGGCTTGTTATTATTCGGTTTGTTTCCTTTGTTTGGGTTATTCCCTTTATTTGGATTTCCTCCTGCAGGCTTATTCTGATTTTGATTTGGCTGCGGTTTGTTTGGAGTAGCCACAATCGCTGCTTCGGCATTTGGTTTGCGTTTGCGATTTGGTTTTTTCTTTCTTTTTGGCTGATCAAAACGAGTTAAACTTTCCTGACCCATTGCATTATTAAAGTCTTTTTCAGGTTCTGAAACTACTTCTATAGCAAAATCTTCAAGTGAAGAGACTTTATTTTTTTGTTTGTTCTCGGCAATAATCTCTTTTACCTGATCAATTTTCAAAACATGCCAGTTTGCAAAATTATTAGTGTAAGCAAACCACATTAATCCTTTAAAAATATCTTGTTTCTGGCAGATAGCATCTCCTTTTTCAGTCACTAATTTAGTGTCATAATCCGGAAAATCTTTTAAGGCATCCATGTAAGTGTCAAGCTCATAATTTAAGCAACACTTTAATTTTCCGCATTGTCCGGCTAATTTTTGAGGATTTAAAGAAAGTTGTTGGTAACGCGCTGCAGATGTATTTACACTTCTAAAATCTGTTAACCAGGTTGAACAACATAATTCTCTTCCGCAAGAACCAATTCCGCCTAAACGAGCAGCTTCCTGACGGAAACCTACTTGTTTCATTTCGACTCTTGTACTGAATTCTTTAGCAAAATCTTTAATTAAAAGTCTAAAATCGACTCTGTCATTTGCCGTATAGTAAAACGTAGCTTTAGATCCGTCTCCCTGAAATTCAATATCAGATATTTTCATTTCAAGTTTATGCTGAATCGCTAATTCTCGTGCACGAACTTTCATTGGTTCTTCACGATCACGCGCTACAGACCAGATATCAATATCTTTTTGAGAAGCTTTTCGGTAAATTTTAGGTACTTCGTTACTTTCGTGGTTAACACCTTTTTTCTTCATTTGAATTTTTACCAATTCGCCTGTCAAAGTAACAATACCAATATCGTGTCCTGGCGATGCAACAGTTGCTACAATATCACCAATACTTAAAGTTAATTTTTCTGAATTTCTAAAAAATTCTTTGCGTCCGTTTTTAAAACGAACCTCCACACAATCAAAAATTGCTTCTCCGTTAGACGGGCTCATGTTCGCGAGCCAGTCAAAAACCGTCAATTTATTGCAGCTATCGGTGCCGCAAGTCCCATTATTTTTACAACCCTTTGGTGCGCCACCATCTGAGGTTGAACAACTTGTACATGCCATAATTATATATGTAGTGTTGCAAAAAAGCAACTTAAGTTCATAAACGTTTGATCGGTAAAGATAGTATTTTTTTTAGTTTGCTTTTTATGGATTAATACTAATGCTTCGTTAAATACAAAAGCAAGGAATCTTTAAGGCAAAATAAGCTTTTTTTATAACAATATCAGACTGAAATTTTCAAACCCAAAATTCTCTAATTCTATTCTTATTACAGCTTATTCTAAAACTTATTTTTGTTATTCTCTTTATAAAAATTAAAAATTTACCTACAGAATACTATATTTACATTTAGTAAATAGTAATATGATATTATTAAAATGAAACAATTAATTCTGATCTTACTTTCTATTTGTTCTTTATTCCCTTGTAAAGCACAAAAACCCGTGACCGCTAACCAACAAAACGAGAATGAAAATTTAACGATTTATGATCCTAAAGTATCAGACGATTTAAAAAAAACATATCTTCATCAAATAGATAGTATAACTATACCAAGTGAGGCTATTTTATGCCCTTGTAATCGAATTGACTTATTACTTGCCAATAATGAACTGAATATAAATTACACTTTAAAAGACCTAAATCTTAAAGGTTCTATTAAAAATATAACAACAACAACACATCCCAATATAGCCTTACCTAGTATATCGCTACAAAACACCATAGAAGAAAGTCTGTTTTCTAAAACCAATTTGTTGTTACAATCAAAATCCAGGAAAATAAAACAAAAACCTAATGATCTTGAGCTTTACAAAAATTTCGTTTTTCAGTACAACGACAAAAACCTGCCTGCAAAAGTAGATCTTTATCTTTTAGACTCCCTTCAGCCTATTATTCGATTAACTCATGTTTACGACTATAACGACACATTGCTTAAAATGATTTTAATGAATCCCAATGAAAAAACAAATTCAGCAGGTTCAGAAATAAATTTTAAATGCTGGCAGCAAAATGGAAACTATTTAATACTACAAAACATCTTTAATCCACAAAAAAATAAAGAACAAATCCTTTTTGTTTATAATGCTGACAACAATCTAATAAGAAAAGAGAAAAATTATATCGATAGATATAAAGATCAGCAACACAACATAATAAAATATTTTTATGATGAAAAGAAAAGACTTACTAAACAATCTTATTTAAGTAATGATGAAAAAGAAAGCAGTTTTGTCATTATAAAAAATGATGCTTATGGAAATATAATAAAAGAACTTTGGGAAAATGGCGATTACAATGCATACCAATATAAGTATGATGCAAAAGGAAACTGGATCTGGAAACAAAAAACAGTTTATGAAAAAAATATCTTTAACCAAAAAATAGAACTTTCATCTAAAACAACTTTTGAAAATCAAATAGAGTATTACTAACTGCTAACATAATTTTAAAGACTTCTGAAAACTAAAAATTTACCTGAACAACGATGTAAGCATAAATTACTTGACCTCAACAATGATAAGAAACGAAAACACTAACGAGGATGCAGACACTGGTGAAGAAGTATTTAAGAAAACCGTGACCAAGATTAGAAAAAACAAGCTGCTTAAATTATCTGAAATTGAAGATTTTGATGAACTTAGGCTTTTTGAAGAATAGCCTGCCAATTGCCATTTAATCTCACCGTAAAAATTGTCTGTTTTTATGTTTTATGATGTAAAAAGACTTTTTTAATTTTTATCTTGAAATATATTTCTCAATTTTATGTTTTATCTTACAACATAGTTTGTGAAGTCAACTGTTGTAAATGCTGGCTTCATCAAAACATAATTTTTCATTTAAAATACCACTTCAAATGCAAACACAAAACCAGATTGAAAGTTTCCTTTTCCAGGGAAAATTTGACGAGGCAAGAGAATCTCTAAATAACGGCGAAATTTTTAACGATCAATATCTTAAAAACAATTTTTCTCAAATCACAGCCAAAATTATTGAAGCCAAAGAAATTGATTTCATTGAAAAATTAATTAAAGCAGGTTTTATTGAAACCGACATCTATGAATTAGATAGTTTTGACAAATCTATTTTTAATTCTTTAACCCGATTAAACGATGACGACGAATCGATTGCTTTTTTCAAAGAATTGATGTCAAAAATGGAAAACATTAATGATGAAATAAGTGACAAAACGTTACTTGGTTATTTTCTTGAAAAAAATGCATCTCCAAAAATCATTAAAACTCTGATTGATGATTTTGGGGCGAATGTTCAATATAAAAATAACGCAGGAGAAAATTTCATCTATACCATTTTAAACACTTATGGTCTTGAAACAGACAAAGTAAAAGAATACATAGCCATTCTTCTGGATAATGGTATCGACATTAACGAAAAAAACATTGTTGGTACAACTCCGTTAATCTGTGCTATTAAAAGAAGCAAAAAAGATTTTATTCCCTTCCTTCTCGAAAATGGAGCGGATGCCAACGAAACAGACAACCTCAACAATACCGCTTTTTATTACGCTGTTGCCGAGCAGTTTTCTTTTGATATGTATGATGCATTAGCAACAGTTGCTCCGCCTGATTTTAATATTGTAAACAAAGATGGGCGTACTTTATTAACTCATTTCATCAGTTCTGTTTCGGGCTCGCCAAGCGATATTACCTTTTTGGAAAGATTATTAGCTGATGGTGCCGATGTAAACTTCTGCGCTCAATATTACGGTCAGCCAAAATCTGGAATTGACTTTATCGTAGAGAAGAAGTCTGATATTTTAAAATCAGTTTTAGAGAATGTTTCTTTAGATGTGAACGAACAAGACAATCACGGAAATACCATTTTGCATAAAGTTTGCGCCTACAATGTTAATTACGATGCTGAAATGGCGAAAGAAACCTATAGAAAAGTAAAATTATTGCTGGATCAAGGTGCTGACATTTCGATCTCTAATGACAAAGATGAAACGGCTTTAATGCTCGCATCTGGGGATAATTTGAAAATTAAAACGGTCGAACTTTTAATGAAACAGTAAGAACAATCATTTATTTAAAAACAAATATATGTCAATGTCATTTATAATTGCCTGTGAAAACGGCAACAGAAAAATAGCCGAATTGCTGCTTCAAAATAAAGAAGCAGATGTAAAATATACAGACGAAAGAGGAAGAACAGCATTACATTATGCCGCACACAGAGGTTATTTGGATATTGTAAAAATACTAACCGAAGACGGAGCTGATATTAATTATGAAGATCATCAGGGAGAAACGCCTTTATTTTTTGCTTGTCTTCAAAAACAAAAACAAACTGCATTGTATCTTTTAGAAAAGGGTGCCGAAATTACCACAAATGATAAATTAGGAAACAGCCTTTTACATTTGGTAGCCCAGACCGCTCAAACTGAAATTGCAACAAAGTTGCTCGAAGCAGGAATTGATGTTAATTTACTGAATAATAATGGCGAATCGCCGCTTTTACTTGCTTCAACAAAATTGAATAGGGAAATTATTCAGTTACTTTTAGACAAAGGAGCCGATATTAATGTTACAGATAAACAAGGAAACACACCACTTCTTCATGCTTGTTACACCAAATCGATCCCAGTTGTTACTTTACTTTTGGACAATGGCGCAGCTATAAATCATGTAAATCATTCCGGAGAAAATGCTCTTTTGATTGCATGCTACGAAACCAACAGAATGCTTGCCAAACTTTTAGTAGAAAGAGGTGCTGATGTATTTACATCCAACAATAACGGCTATTCTCCTATTTGGTACGCTTGCGCGAATAATCAAAAGGAAATTGTCTCTTTATTTTTAGAAAATGGAGTTGACGTTAACTACAGTAAACCTCTGGCAAGCGACACTTCTTCTATGAATGATTATCTTGATTGGATTGTTAGCGCTACAAATATTGCTAATGAATCTAGTTTTACACTTAACAGCAGTTATACTTATGGTGGAGAAAGCCTTCTACATGTTGCTACAAAAAAAGGCAATTTAAGCATGGTAAAATTGTTAATCGAAGCCGGTGCAAATATTAACATTCAAGATGAATCCGGGAACACGCCTTTGCATTACAGTGCTGCAAACGGAAAGAAAGATGTTGTTAAATATTTACTTGAAAATAAAGCCGACGCTTCTATCGTAAATGTAAAAGAGCAAAAGGCAATTGATTATTCGAATGTAAAAGGCTTTAATGAAATTACAGAATTGATTTTGAAATATGCTCCATCAGGAACCATAGTAACTCCAATTTATAAAGAAGAACCACAAAAAACAGATTCAGTAAATTCTATCGAAGGAAAGAAAAAGGCATTATTAGATTTGAAAGAACTTTTGGATGCGGGAATTTTAACTTCTGAAGAATTTGACGCCGAGAAAAGTAAAATTTTAAAAGGATAAATAACAAACAAACTTAAAAAATGAAAAAGACATTAAATAATTCCATCATATTAGTATTAATCGTTACAAGTCTATTTTTAACCTCTTGTACAAACCTTTCCCCAGAAAAAACTTTTGAAATAGCCGCGCTAAATTCGAATTTATTATCCCGTTTTGGAAGTAAGGACATTAATTTTAAGTTAGAATCTGAACCACAGATTTATGATGAAAGTCAAAAAAAAATGATTCCATCTTCATATTACGATTATTTTAAATTTGATATTACCAATTTAGAAACTCAATTTAAAAAAATTAAAGAAATAAAGGAAGATGATGACAATCGGGAACTTCTTCAAGCATCAAAAGATTTATTCTCTTATGCAATTACTAAAGAAAAAGAAGGCTATCTGCCAATTGCCAAAATGAAGGATGAAAAAGCTTCACCTGAACAAATAGAAAAAGCAATTGCAGATTTTGATGCCGCAACTCAAAGCGAAATTGATACTAAGTTTACAAAATTGATGAATGTCGCAAAAGCATATGTCGCAAAGCATAATATTAATGCTAAAATCGGCATTTAATAAGAAAGTTTCAAAGACAAAACAATCCCTATTTTGTAATAATGCAAAATAGGGATTGTTTTTTAATACTAAGTTTCGTTAACCCTAATAATCTTTACCGGGACAAGCCTTCGCTACCAATTCAAAACTTTCAACAATGGCATGATTATTATTAAACCGAATTTCTTAAACAAAAGACGCTCTATAAAACTTATTTCAAAAACTTACTTTTTGTTATTTCTCTTTATAAAATTAAAAATTTACTTACAGAATACTATATTTACATTTAGTAATTACGTGATTCGATGAAGCCCCTTTCTATACTTTTTTTCTTAATTTTTAACTACTCTTTTTCACAAACTGAAATTGATTCTTCCTATCATCTTACTTTCAAAGTGAATTTCCCTCCTGCCTCACTAAGTGTAGAAGATATTGATTTTACTCAAGAAAAACCTGAATGTGAATTTGAATTGAAAGGAAAAATTCCATTAAAATATTCTTTTCGTTTACAAAATGACTCGATAGCATCTCTTTATCAATTCAAAAACAACAATTTGCAATTTCAGGAAAACCTGAATTTTCAACCTTTTATGTGGCACTTTGATAACGATGTGCTTATTTCAAATTTTAAAATAATTGATTTTGATAATGACGGAGATGAAGATCTTTTGTGTTGGGTATTTTCTAATGTAAATGGAAATCAGTGGACTGTAATTTTTATTAATGATCAAAAGCAAGAAAAACTTGTCAGATTATTCAATACAGTTGAAAAAACGGATATCTGGTCAAAACCTGAATTTGAGAAAGCAAACCAAACTATCAATACAGAATTGTACGGAAGTGCTTTTGGAGTTTCTGAAGAAAGCAGTTATTATTTAAAACCCGATCTTACTATTATACCAATAAAAAAGCATTTTCAGGACCGAACAGGTAAGCGAATGTATGATTATGAATATGTAGGGAAAAATGGGAAATGGAAATTAAAATCGAAAACTAAACAAAAGCAATAAACTCAAACTTAATAAACCATTACCTGGCATATGAATAAATCTCTACTTTATTTAGCAACAATTTTGATAAGCTTGAAGTTTCAGAAGATTAAAAAACAATAATCATGACAATTACTTTCTTTCTATTATTAACTATTGTTGTAATTATTGGTTCATTTAAACTTTTTAAAAGTTTCAGAAGAAATATCGCCAAAGAACAAGCTATAGTTGAGTTTATCTTCATTGGCATCTATTTATTTTGCATCCTGCTATTCATTTTAGGATCACAAATGAACAGCGCACATTACTCAGTAGCAATAGATACTGTAGATGGAGACGGATATGAACCATTTGCATCTAAATATTCTGGATGGTTGGTACTTTTTTTCTTTTTATCACTTACGGCACAAATTTTAATATGGCTAAAAGGTAAATCACTGCCTCCTCTGATTTTTGTTTGCACCATGTCGTTTATGTATTTGGGAATGTGTATTAATATTCCGGTATTTATGCAGCTAATGAGTTATGAAGATTCACCACATATTCTACTTGTTCCGTTGCCAATTTGCTATTTCATTACCACATTTGTATTATGGGTAAAAGTAACCCAACAGGAAGTTACTCTGTCACAGCAAAGAACTTACAAAAACAAGTTCCTTAACAAACTCAACCTATTGATGGCTAAATCGCAATTTCAATCTGTATGGATAGTAGTATTGATGTTACCGCTGTTTGTAATTATTATGTGTGTATTAACTCTGCTGGGACAAGATCCTGATGCACTTACAAAAGCATTTACTGACACTACTTTGTGGACCTTTTCGCAAAAAACACATCCGCCCTATCTCGATCATAGAGGACATTACCTGTGTACAGTTGCGGCATGTGGCGATCCTGAACTGGTAAAACCAGTGCGATTGGGCTACAGACACGGACACGAAATTATAATCAACAGACAATTGCAGATTGCCAACGCATTTGAAGAATTGATTGAAGAACATTTTTCTGCTTTTCATAAAATAATAAGACATTCGTATGATAAGTATGGCTATCCTTTATCAAAGAAAATAACAACACCTTTCTATGCCAATCTTACTTACAGACTCATGAAACCACTCGAATACTTTTTTTTAATCGTATTGTACAGCTTTTGCACAAATCCTGAAGAAAATATAAAACGCCAATATAAATTAGCCTGAAAACACTACAAATATGAAACTAAAGATTTCTTTACTCCTTTTTCTTTGTGCAGTATTTTATAATGCAAATGCACAAAAAGCTTATATCATTAATGATTTTATGAAAGGTTATACTTTGTATTTTGCCCAGCAAACAGTAAACTCAGAAATAAAAGAATATTATAAACTTACCGAAAATGAAAGTAAAAAAACAGTATTGGAATATGGTGCAAAAGAATTGTCGAAATCTCAAATTAGCAAAACAGCTAAAACAGTCGTATTCAAAAGTATTACTGACCCAAACATTCGGGTATTAGGCGATGTTAATTTTGATGGCAAAACGGACATTATTATTTTTGCCACAGTAACTAATGATGATGAAGGTTGTTATTCGCCACAAGCAACAGCAAGTATTTTTATTAATACATCAAATGGTTTTATCTCCAGTTCAAGCATAAGCAGTGTTTATAATGATGCCTTTTGTGTGCGCGGTGGTTCGTTTGAGATTGATGCTAAAAACAAAAGGCTTATAACCTGGAGCAGTGGCGGAGCTGCTCTTCATGCTGGTGCATATTACAGTGTTTCTGGCACAGAAACCAAACTCTTGTCAAGTTTTGAAGAAGATGGATTTACCCAAACGCCTTTTTATAAAATAACAGGAAAGAAATGGGAAAAGAACAAATACATTCCTTTTACTTCTTTATCTGTTTACGAACCTGATTTAGATAAATTACTTGTCTTTGACACCAAAAATGGCAAAGGGCGTATAATACTTTTTAAAGTGGATAAAGTTTTGTATTATGCTTTTCGTCAAAATGATGAATACAAATTTGTTTCTTTTGCACATCCGGTGAGTCCTGAAAAAGCAAATAAAGCAGTATTCAAATTCACAAAACAAAATACAGGTAACGAATTGGAGTTTAACAGCGGTAATATCAAATATACAATATACGAAACATCAAATTCAGTTGGCATTAAAATTAATGTAAACGGGAAAATATCTGACTGGCAAGGCATTGGTAAAAAAGGAACTTTATCTTCTTTGACAAATGCTAAGTTTGTAAATCTTGTTAGAGAATAATGCTTTGATATAACAGAAAAAACACCACTACAAACAGAACAAAAAAACTTAATATACAAATTAACAGTAGTTAAAGATGAACTGATTCTAATTAGCATAGCATTGACACTACAGCCCTTAGGGCATTTTAAACCAACAAAAAATGGATAAGCAACAAAAAGAAAACGAAATTTGGGGACAATGGATAACTATTGACAATTACCGAAATTATCCTGCATTAGTAAATACGTTAGCTGACTTTGCCGGTGATAATATTTTGGGATTTGTTTACATTGACCATGTAGCAGGAACAACATTAGAGGTTGTAAAGCTATTTAACAATGTTGATGGCAAAATAGAATTTACTGACTCACCTCTTGAAAAAGAAATTAGAGTTATTATAAGATACGCTCAATTTTCACAAACTCATTTTCAAGTTATTCATGACCGTTTCCTGGGAGATTTTGAATTCACCAAACCATCTTACATCGAAAGTTACAACAGAAATGATTTAACTGAATTTAGAAATAATGAAGCTTTTGATATTTATAGGGCAGAAGGATTTCCCGATGATGTACAAATAATATTGTTTGCAAATGCAGATGTTGATGATAAGTTTGAACCAGAGCTTGTCTGGGGTCGTGTTGAAAAATATAGTAATGCAGACAAGTTAGGATTTTATAATTTATTAGTGCAGCCACATCAAAATCTTGGAATAAACAAAAATGAAAAATTGCCTTTTAAACTAATGAACGTCGATGATAAAATAAGGATTGTCAGTATTGCTACTCTGGTCGAAACAAAAAAAGAAAGCAAACCGTGGTGGAAAATATGGTAATTGACAAAAGTTTATAAATACAATCATACTTTGGTGTAACAATACATAAATAAAAAAGCTGCAAATTGCAGCTTTTTTATTTATGTATTGTTCTTAAGTCTCCTTAACCGTAATAATCTTTACCGGACAAGCTTTTGCTGCCAATTCAAAACTTTCAACAACGGCATGATTATTAGATTTTAAAGTAAAAAAGCCTTTTGCATCTTTCGAATGAATCAAAACCGATTTCCCATCTTTTTTAGACATTTGAAAATGTACCGGATCCATTTCGACGCAATAATTACAGCCAATGCATTTATCTCTTTGTAAAGTTACAATAACCATTACGCTTCAACGATTTTATATAATTTGTCCGACATTCTGATTCTAAAAGGAAGTTTGAAAGTGCAATCATCACCTTTTGTAGCCTTTTTAGAAACCAAATCATTTACCATCATTTCGTCGATAATCATTTCCTGCGCTCCGGTACTTGGGCCAGTAACGAGAATTCGATCACCAATTTTAATATCGTAAGCTTCGATTTTAAATTGTCCTACTTCTGCTTTCGGGAAATAGTGCGTCCCCTTCCCTACATAAACCTTCTTTTGAGTTGCTGCAGATCCCGGAATATCACTCCATTCTCCTAATTCCTGCCCCAGATAATATCCTGCCCAGAAACCGCGATTGTAAACCGTGTTTAAAGCTTCCATCCAGACAGAAACTTTTTCTTTAGAGAATGTTTCATCATAATAAGCATCAATAGCCTCACGATAGGTTTTAATAACGGTTGCTACATATTCAGGTGCACGGCCACGACCTTCAATTTTCAAAACCTGAATTCCTGAATCGATTACCTGATCTAAAAAGTCAAGCGTACACAAATCCTTAGGCGACATCATGTATTCGTTATCCAATTCAATCTCAAAACCAGTTTCCTGATCGATTACCGTATATTTTTTTCGGCAGTTTTGTTTGCACGCTCCACGATTTGCCGATGAATTATGCGAATGCAAACTCAAATAACATTTTCCCGAAACCGCCATACATAAAGCACCGTGACCAAAAATTTCTATTTCTACTAAATTTCCGTTTGGTCCTTTTATTTGTTCTTTCTCAATTTGATCTGTGATGCTTTTCACCTGTCGCAAACTTAATTCACGACTTAAAACCATAGTATCTGCAAACAAACTGTAGAATTTAATGGTTTCAATGTTCGTTACGTTCAATTGAGTCGAAATATGAACTTCCATACCAATAGTTCTCGCCATTGCGATTACAGCCTGATCAGAGGCAATTACAGCTGTAATATTCGCTTCTTTGGCTTTATTCAATAATGTTTTTACAACCGATAAATCGTGATCGTAAATAATTGTATTCAAGGTCAGATAGCTTCGTACATTTTTGGCTTCGCATCGATTAGCGATTTCCTGCAAATCATCCATAGTAAAATTCACCGTTGAACGCGCACGCATGTTAAGCTGTTCTACGCCAAAATAAACAGAATCAGCACCATTATCTAAAGCAGCCTGAAGTGAATCAAAACTCCCTGCGGGAGCCATAAGTTCGATTGTATTATTTTTTGTCATTTTTATTTGTATTGTATTTCAATGGTTAAACCATTGATTATTTTGTTTTGTTATGGATATACATTGCGTCCCTGCGGCTGAAACCGAAGACTATGCTTTTTCTTTCGCAATGTTTAAAATATAGCCCGTGGTTTTAACCACGGGGAATGTTTTGAGGACTATCAATCTTCACGATACAATAATCGTTATAGATACACATTGTGTCCCTGCGGTTAAAACCGCAGGCTATGTTTTCCTTTTTATGTGTGGTATTTCAATATAGCCCTTGGTTTCAACCACGGGAAACGTTTTGATGACTATCAATCTTCACGATACAATAATCGTTATAGATACACATTGTGTCCCTGCGGTTGAAACCGCAGGCTATGTTTTTCATTTGTATCTGTGGTATTTCAAATATAGCCCGTGGTTTCAACCACGGGGAACGTTTTGAGGACTATCAATCTTCTCGATATAATAATCGTTATAGATATACATTGCGTACCTGCGGTTGAAACCGCAGGCTATGTTTTTTATTTGTATATTTTTCAAATATA
Source organism: Flavobacterium sp. C3NV (assembly GCF_046825355.2). NCBI lineage: Bacteria > Pseudomonadati > Bacteroidota > Flavobacteriia > Flavobacteriales > Flavobacteriaceae > Flavobacterium > Flavobacterium sp. C3NV. The sequence goes on from NZ_JBKQBJ020000009.1 coordinate 117,079, forward strand.
GCCCGTGGTTTCAACCACGGGAAATGTATCGTTGAGTTAAAAAATCATTTCTTCTCCAATCCATGCAATTTTACAAACTCATCAAATTCATCTTGTCCATTTTTCTTAAGGTGATGATGCTTTTGATTTTTAATGTAATTATAAACAACCTCTAACTGAGACTCACTAACTGAATAAGCCGCAAATCCTGTTTGCCAGGCAAATTTTTCAAGGATAAGTTCTTCTCTATTTATAAAATGAGAAGAACTTCCTTTTATTTGCTTTACAATATCTGTAATAGTTTTTTGTGGATTTTGTAAAAATAAAACATGCACATGATCAGGCATTCCGTTTAGGATTCTAACAGGGCAACCGAGATCAATTAATTCTTCATAAATGAAATCATACAATTTTTTCTCAATTGAATCATCAATTAATTCCTGACGATTTTTCGTTGCCCAAATGGCATGAACCCATAGTTTGGTAAAGGATTGTGACATCAATAAATTAGCTTAAAATTTCAGCTAATTTACAATTTTATACAATTTATCTGACAAACGAATACGAAATGGAACCTCAAATGTAACTCGATCTCCAATTTTAGCAGTAGTGGCTTGTGCTTCGTTGACAATCATTTTTTCTAAAATCAATTCCTGATTCCCTGTAGTAGGTCCTGAAATTAAGATTTTATCACCAGTATTTAATTCGTGGTTTTCGATAGTAAAAAGACCAACTTGCGCTTTCACATAATAGTGTTCCGCTTTACCAAGAAGTACTTTCTTTACTTTTATTTTTTGACGAATATCTAGTGGCTTTTCGGCTGTAGCCAAAGAAGTATTAGGTAGTTCACCAGAATGTTTAAATTTCAAACTATCTGATTTTCCTTTTCTGAATACCTTGTTTCCAACTTGTTTTCCGGTTCTTAAACGAACCTGATCAACAAGAGGCATATGTATAATATCAAGACATTCTGTAGAACAACAGTTTTCCATTGCAGCCTTACATTCATCACATTGAATAAACAACAAATGACACCCATCGTTTTCGCAATTGGTGTGATTGTCACAAGGTTTTCCGCATTGGTGACATTGCGAAATAATATCATCGGTAATTCTTTCACCAAGACGATTATCGAATACGAAGTTTTTACCAATAAATTTACTTTCAATACCTTCTGCTTCAATTTGTTTGGCATAATTAATGATTCCGCCTTCTAACTGAAAAACATTTTTAAAACCCTGGTGTTTAAAATACGCACTTGCTTTTTCGCAACGAATTCCGCCCGTGCAATACATTACCAGATTTTTATCTTCTTTATGGTTTTGAAGCTGCTCGTTGATAATAGGTAAACTTTCTCTAAAAGTCTCAACATCGGGAGTAATAGCATTTTTAAAATGTCCAACCTCACTTTCGTAGTGATTTCTAAAATCAACAACAATCGTGTTGGGATCATCAAGAATATCATTGAATTCCTTGGCTTTTAAGTGAACACCAATATCAGTAACATCAAAAGTTTCGTCGTTTAAACCATCGGCAACAATTTTGTCACGAACTTTAATCGTCAGTTTTAAAAAGGAATGATCATCATGTTCTACCGCTTCATTCAATCGTATACCTTTCATGAAATCATAAACTTCAAGAGTAGCTCTAAAAGCCTCCAAATTTTCTTCCGGAATACTCATTTGAGCATTTATTCCTTCAGTGGCAACGTAAATTCGGCCTAAAGCATCAAGTGCGTTCCAGGCTAAGAATAAATCATCGCGAAATTTTTTGGGATCTTGAATTTTGGCATACGCATAGAAAGACAACGTTAGTCGTTGTTTACCGGCATCATCGATCATGATGGCTCTTTCTTCTGCGCTTAAAGTGTTGTACAGTTGCATGCTATAAACTAATTTAAGTTGAGAAATTATTTTTTGAAGGTGCAAAAGTAAGGAAAAAGGTTCAAAGAAGCAAAGGTTCTGAGCTACAAAGGTTCTGAGTTGCTAAGGAACTAAGGTTCTAAGATCAAAAAAGTGATAAAACAACAAAAGCACTATATTTCTATAGTGCTTTTGTTAAATCTTTGTACCTCTGTACCTCTGCCACTTTGAAGCTAAAAACTTAGTCCCTCAGCAACTCAGAACCTTAGCAACTAAAAAATTAGCAAAACTCGTTAAACGCATCTTGCAAGTTCTCAGCGATTAATTCAGCTGGACGACCTTCGATGTGGTGACGCTCTAACATGTGAACCAATTCTCCGTTTTTGAACAAAGCCATAGATGGCGATGATGGAGGAAAAGGGAACATATGCTGTCTTGCAGCATCTACAGCTTCTTTGTCAACACCTGCAAAAACAGTAATTAAGTGATCTGGTTTTTTAGCTCCTTCTAAACTCATTTTTGCTCCCGGACGTGCGTTTCTTGCAGCACAACCACAAACAGAGTTTACAACAACTAAAGTGGTACCTTCAGCTTTGATAGCGTTATCTACAGCGTCAGCACTATGTAAATCTTGAAAACCTGCAGCAGTCAATTCAGCTTGCATTGGTTTTACCATTTCTTCTGGATACATATCTCTTTATTTTAAATTTTACTTTTGATCTGCAAAGTTACAAAGTTTAGTGGCAACTAGTTAATTTGAAGTATAAAGTTTTGTTATAGTTCGATTGAAAAAATCAAAACCTTACCTGATACGGATAAGTCTCATATACGGTATTATCTTCATTAATAGAAAAACCTTTTGCAGCATCTGCTTTTGCCGATTCAATCAGCGCTTTAACTTCCTCTCTTTGCTTTCCTTGCTTAAACCAACAAATGGCTTTATAAAATTTTGCATCCGAAAATTCCGGATAGATTTTAATTGCCTTATCAAAAATGACAATCGCTTCATCCCATTTTTTAAGTTCGTATTTTGCAATTCCCTGATAAAAATATGCCGTTGGATGTTCTAATTGCTGTCTGTTTTTATAAATATCATTTACATAATCGTCCAAAAGTTGCTCTGCTTTTGCATACTCATTCAACTGAAGATAACAAAGTCCCGTATAAAAACTGTAGGGATGATCCATTCTATAACCATTTCCATAAAGTTTAATGCATTCTTCTAAATCTGTGATAGCGTCTTTATAATTTTTTGAAAAAATACATTTCATAAAACCTCTATAAGGTAACCACTCTTTCTTGTCGTATAAAACAGCTTTGTCGAGATACTGCATTCCGACTTCGTACTTTCTGCATTTAAAATAAGGCATTGCTTTTTGCTGCCATAAATAAGCAACAGTGCTGTCTTTTTTGAGACCCTGATCCAGGCAGGACTGCCACTCGCTCATTTCGATAGTATATTTATGTTTTGCGGCACAATTGGTCAAAAACTCTTCGACGATTGCATCATGGGCTTTGTTTGTAGAAACTTGCCCAAAAGATAAAAGAGTAAAAAAGAAGCTAAATCCTAAAGTAATATTTTTCAAAGGCTATTATTTTGGGTTAAATTTATTTGAAAGAAAAATCACTCTAAATAACGCTTTTATAAATGGTAATTTAGGACACTTTAAAATAACTTTAACATCTTGGACTAAAGTGGTTTCTTCATCCAGAAATTTAAATATCAAAGCGGGATTTCCTTTTTTGAACATAGATGAAAAAATAACGCTTCCCAACTCATTATGGCGATACAGAATATCTAAAAGCAATAAATCATAAAACCAGAATCTGTTTTTCTTGTAAAATGTTGACATCTTTAAATATCCCGAAGCATCGGAAGAAGGATCCAGAAACGCCACCAATTCAGAAGATTTTTTATCCGAATTTCTAAAGGTATAACCTGTACTCGCCTTTGTCCATCCGCCGGCAGTTCCTATATTCAGCACGCGTTTGGTATTCTTTTTCCAAAAAGGAAAACACGTCATCGGAATACTGCCCTGCTCCTTTTCTACAATTTCATATTGATCAGCTCCAAGATTTCTTAAATAAATTTGAATCTCATTTTCGTATTCTTCTTTTGCGAGAAGATCCTCAGAAAACAAAGTATATTCGACTAAAGCTTCGGTTTTAGAAATGGGTAAAACATACATAAAACGCGTATTGCCTCTTTGTTCCACCGAAAAATCCATAAAAGTAGCCTGGTCAGGATTAAAAATTTCAGTTTCACTTTTTATAAACCAACCCACAAAATGCTGTTGCAGAACCGGATATTTGGTCTGACTTAAAGCAAAAGCTTTGGTATAAATACTGTTGAATAAATAATCGCAAGTATATCGATTGTCCTCGGTTCCCACAAAAACATGGGTTTCGAGTTCATTGATATCGGTTACTTTTTCGTTTAAAAAAGTAATATTTTGATGTTTCGAAAGTTCCTCAAAAACAAAATCATAAAAGTCTAATCCCCGAATTTGATTGTATTGATAAGGCTTTAACGTCAAATCACGCCTGAAATCTTCATTGGCAAACAAAGCCGAATCCCATTTTTTTGAGATAACAGAATTCCAAAGTGTTTCCTCTTTTGCCCAAAAACACCAGGTTCTGTCATTTGTCTTTTTCGCATCTTCATCTAACAACAAAATAGATTGACCAGAAAATTTCCCGGACAAAACCATTTTATAAACGATCATCAAAGCAGATAAACCTGTTCCGGTAAAGATATAATTGAAGTGTGGAATTTGTGAAGAAGCCATTTTCAAAAATAAGAAATTTTATTCTTTCAATTTTTCTAAAAGCAGTTTAAAATCCTTTGGGTTAAGATAGTTATTGTATTGTAGGATAATCTCTCGTTTTTCATTCAGAACACACAAAACCGGATATACAATTTGGCTATTGATAGTTCCTAATTGCAATGCCAGTTCATGAACGCCAACATTATTTCCCGATGGTTTATATTTAAAAGTCTGATTATTAAATGTAATATCTCGTTTTTCCTCGGCATTCAAATCAATAAAATAAAAATCAGAATTTAGTTTTTGGATAATATCCTGATTTTTGAAAGTCGTATTTTTCATTCTTTGGCAAAACTGACACCAATCGGTATGAATGAAAACGATTATTTTCTTCTTCTGAAAGTATTGCAAACTGTCTACTTCCTCAAAAGATTTGCTTTTAAGCTGGCAGAATCCTGTTGAAGTTACTCCGAAGAAGATTATAAGTAAAATTAGCTTTTTCATTTTATTTCTTTTTTACCCGATTGTCACCCTGAGCGGAGTCGAAGGCTTATGAATTGGAACGGGGCTTCGACTCCGCTCAGCCTGACAAATCTTATTATTTGAAGAGGGTTTGCCACGAATTCCACAAATTATCACGAATTTAATTAGTGCAAATTCGGGCAATTCGTGGCGAAAAAAACTTTTAATCAATATAATATTGCGTAAATTTTAAACACATAGAAACATAGACTTCTTTTGCTTGTTTAGAACATCAAAGAAAGCGAGCTTATTCACATAGCTATGTGCATTGATGTCAAGTGAAACGTCTTTTCAGCAGTTTCAAAAACTATGTTTCTATGTGTTTAAAATTAATATAAAGTATTACCTCAAAGTATATCGCAATCCAAAAAATCCACGAATTGTTTGGTTTTGCCCGTAAACATAAGTCGTATCAAAAGTCAAACCATAGGGGTTATCCGGTGTTACCAACACTTTTCCGGCAGCATCGTATTGTACATTTTTATCGAAAGGATCATTGGTTCTTGAAATCAAAAACGGATTATTTCGTTTTGGTGTAAAGTTCAATAGATTTTTTACTCCACCATACAATTCAAAATTCTTCCATCCAAAATACGTAAACTGAATATTCTGAATGCTATACCAAGGCGAGTTGGGATCTCTCGGATCTAAATCACTCAACAAAGGCAACTTCATGGGGCTGTACACATTTCCGGTATAATCGAGTAACAAATTCCACGGTTCTATTTTGTAGGATACACTCCAGGTTGCAGTGAAATTCTCAGTTAAAAAAGGTCTTTCCGAAATTCCGTCCTGAACATTTTTATTATCTAAAACCGTGGCTCCCAAAATGAACTTTAATCCGTTTGTGAAATTCAAATCAACATTAGTGCTGATTCCCTGGCTTATTGCATATCCATTGATATTGTCGTAAATAATTTTATTAGGATCAGTTTCATAATCAGATATAATCTTGTTACTGAAGCGGGTATAAAAAGCCGTAGTTTCGATCCCGATAAAAGTCCCGTTTGCAAAATTGATCTTCTGAATATAATTCAGATTTGCATTTACAGATCGTTCCGGTTTCAAATCACTTTTTATCACCACATCTCTTGACCCCGTAAGCGCTGCGTGATCTTCAGTAAATAAATTTACGACACGAAATCCGGTTCCGGCATTCAAACGGAAAATCGTATTTTCATTCGTTTTCCATCTGTAAGCTACTCTTGGCGTATAAATCGAACCGTGAATCGAATTGTAATCGTAACGCATCCCTAACAAAACCTGACTTTTCGGCGAAAGCGTAATTTCATCCTGAACAAAAATTCCAGGTAACCAGGTACTTTCGGCTTCTTTTGTAGCGGTTGTGTTGTCATCGTAATACGAATATCGGGTGGCGATTCCGGCAAGGAAATCATTTCGTCCAATCTTTTTATCCCAGGTTAGCTGAAGAAAACCTATTTTCTGATTTGCGATATAAGATGTTGTTCCATAACGACTGTCCTGATAATGCACGTTTCCGGAAAAGGAAAGCATTAATTTTTCTTCGAATGGCAATTGATAACTTCCTATCAATTCGCCTCTTTTGGTATATATGCTTTCTCCGTAAATTTCGTCGCCGCCACGGTATTTTTTATCCCAACGCACATCTCCACCCCAGCGATCTTCATACATTCCGCGTGCTGCGATACTAAACAAACGGTTATTTTCCCTTTGAAAATTCCATTTATTAAAAATCGAAATTCTTTGCGAAAGCGTCACATCTGTAAAACCGTCTTTGTCTTTATCGACAACCTGATTGTAATCGAAGTAATTGATTCCTAAAAGTGTTGTTGCTTTTTTGGTGGGATTAAATTTCATTCCCAAATCGACATTGGTTTCTAAATACGAAGTCGTGAAAACATCTGCCGAAAACAAAGGCGCATTCGTTGGATTTTTAGTAATAATATTGATTAATCCTCCCACAGCTTCACTTCCGTACAAAGAAGAAGCCGGACCTTTTACGATTTCAATTCTTTCGACCAGAGAATTCGGAATTCCGGATAATCCATAAACGGTTGAAAGACTACTCACAATGGGCATTCCGTCAATCAAAACCAAAGTATACGGCCCTTCCAATCCGTTAATGTGAATATCACCCGTGTTACAAACACCACAATTGAGCTGTGGCCGAACACCATTGATGTTTTGAAGTGCTTCGTAAATACTTGGAGTTGGATTCTTTTTGAAGAAAACCGGCGAATAAACCTCAACCGGAACAGCACTTTCTAATCGTTTCACGGCTTTTAAAGTTCCGGAAACTACAACTTCGTTCAGCTGATTTTCGTTATCGGTTAATTCAAAATCATAAGATTGAATCGAATCTTTAATAACTTCTATTTTCTTCTTTATAGTTTGAAAACCTACTTGAGAAACTTGAATCGTATAATTTCCAACTGCAACATTTTCTAATTTATAATATCCTAAACTATCTGTAACTGTTTTGTGTTTTGTTCCTGTTAACTGAACATTCACCAACTGTAATTTATGGCCTTCGCCCGAAATATATCCCGAAATAGTAGAAGTTTCTTGTGCGAACGAAATCTGCAAACCAAACAAAAGCAATATCAAAAATAGTTTTTTCATTGTTGTAAAATTAAATTTAGACAAAACTAAAAATTAAATTTGATAAACAACTATTTAAAATTTAGAAATTTATAACTTTTATCATGTCAATATGTTATATTTTGATGTTAGCGGAAAAATACGGTATGAAATATAAACGAAAAGCAAAAAAGACTTTGACCAAACCTATAATTTGGCTAAAGCCATTTTCCAATTCAATCTTACTTCCCCTAGCTGAAGCTAGGGGCTATGCAAAAAAATCAATAAAGATGACAGCTTCTAAAACATAGCCAAACTATGTGAATTGATGCAAAAGTGAAACGCCTTTTTTAAGCAGTTGCAATAACTATGTTTCTATGTGTTTAAAAAAAGATGTCTAAACAAATTCCTCATCAATAATTTCCTTATTGATCATTGCTCCGGCAAAAGATCCGGAAGAAACCGCCATCGCAACAGATCTTGCCTGAATATGGCAGTCCCCACTTGCAAAAACGCCCGGAATTGTTGTTTTCTGTAAAGCATCTACTTTCAACAAACCAATTTCAGTCAGTTCGCAGCCTAAAGATTTCGGCAAAGGACAATGCTGTTCAAAAGGAGCTTTAAAATAAATCGCTTTAACCGTAGTTTTAGTTTGATTTTTGAAGATAATCTGCTGAACATTTCCGTTTTGATGTTCTAAACTTTCGATTTCATCTTCGATGATCTCAACTTTATGATTTTTAAGAATTTGTGTTTGCTCTGCAGTTAGAGTTGATTTTCCGTTGGTAATCAATCTCAAATTTTTTGTCCAGTTTGATATCATTTTAGAAAATTCAAAACCCATATCGCCATTGGCTACGATTGCGGTTTTTTCTTTTTTCACTTCATAGCCGTGACAATACGGGCAATGCAAAACTGAAATTCCCCAACATTCAGCAAAACCCGGAATCTCCGGCAGTAAATCTTTTACGCCAGTTGCGAACAATATTTTTTTTGAAGTAAAGATTTTTCCGGACTGGGTTTCGATTTCAAAGCCGGATTTTGTTTTAATCGCGCTGATCGCAAGCCCGTTATAAAATTTAACTGTATCGTAAAAGTCTACCTGAGTTTTGGCTTTCGCCGAAATTACAGCGGGTTCCTCACCATCGTGTGTGATAAAATTGTGCGAATGTGGCGTTTGTCTGTTGCAAGGCAAGCCACTATCGATAACCAAAACCTGACGTAAAGAACGCCCCAAGCTCATTGCAGCCGAAAGTCCGCTATAACTACCACCGATAATGATGACGTCGTATGTATTATTGTGTATCATAGTTGTATATTTAGTGAGTGTTATTTTTATGCATTTTATAATTTAATAGATGCCCAATGATCATTCCGATGCCTCCAATAAAAATTAGATCCAGATGAATGTCCAGAAAAAGTTCCGCCAAAACACTGATCCAGATGAGCGCCATCGAAATAATAAGTACTGTAGAGATTAAAAGACTGGATTTATTTATAATTTTGATAATTGCAAATAATCCCAGAGTCGCAAAAATCAAATCTATAATTGGATTATGACTTAAGCCTAAAGGCAAAATCGTTAAGAGCGGAAAAACCAGACAATGAACCAAACAAATGGTTGCACTTGAAATTCCTAAAATATCGTAAAAAGGTGTGGTGGATTTCTTCATTTTCAGTACATTTGCTTAATGCAATTTTGTTGCAAATATATCAATTTATTTTAATTGCAACCATGTTGCGATAATATTTTTAATTTCATAAAAATGAAAACAACAAGAAATACAGCAGCAAAGACGGCCGTTTTAGAGATTTTTGGCAAATCTAAAACTGCGCTTTCTCACGCCGAAATTCAAAAACAAACGGGAGATTTATGTGATCGCGTTACGATTTATAGAATTCTAGAGCGATTAGTAAATGATGATATTATTCATAAAATTGTAAATCTTGACGGAACGGTTAAGTATGCAAAATGCCATCATCATGCCCAGCGCGTACACATACATAATCATGCTCATTTTAGCTGCGAAAAGTGTTTAGAAATTACTTGTCTCGAAAATGTAAAACCTAGTTATATCATTCCGCATAACTATAAAGTAAACGACATAAACTTTACATTGTCAGGATTATGTCCGAATTGTTTAAATTCTAACAATTAAGATTTAGACTTGTCTAAAAATATTGTTGCGCGAATATAATTTTTCTATATATTTGTTCAAACAACATTTTTACAATGGGTAAATCTTTAGAAGAAGTTCACCAATCGGTCGCGACACAGCATAAAAAAACAGGTTTCAGAAAAATATTAGCCTTTTTAGGCCCGGCATATTTAGTAAGTGTAGGATACATGGATCCCGGAAACTGGGCAACAGATATTGCCGGAGGTAGCCAATTTGGGTATTCCCTACTTTGGGTTTTGCTAATGAGTAACTTAATGGCTTTACTCCTTCAAAGCTTAAGTGCCCGACTCGGAATTGTAACGCAACGTGATTTAGCACAGGCTTCGAGAGAAACGTATTCGAAATTCATCAACTATATTTTATATTTTCTGGCCGAAATCGCCATTGCGGCTTGTGATCTGGCCGAAGTATTAGGAATGGCGATTGGTATCAACCTACTTTTTGATATTCCGCTGATCGAAGGTGTTTTGATCACCGTTTTAGATACTTTCTTATTGCTCTTCTTAATCAATAAAGGAATCCGAAAAATGGAGGCTTTTATTATTGTATTAGTTGCCATCATTGGTTTTTCTTTCATTTTCGAAATGATCTTTGCAGAACCGGAACTGGATAAAGTTTTTTACGGACTTATTCCGTCAATGCCTAATTCTGCTGCTTTGTATATCGCTATCGGGATTATTGGAGCAACGGTAATGCCTCACAACTTATATCTGCATTCTTCTCTAGTTCAAACCCGAAAATTCGACCGAACTCCGGCCGGAATTAAACAGGCTCTGAAATACAATCTTATCGATTCGACAATTGCCTTGAACCTTGCCTTTTTTGTAAACGCTGCCATTTTAATTTTGGCTGCAGCCACATTTTACAAAAACGGAATGTTTGAAGTTGCCGAAATTCAGGATGCGCATCAATTTCTGGAACCTTTGTTGGGAACAAAATGGGCGCCTATTTTATTTGCAGTCGCCTTAATTGCCGCAGGACAAAGTTCGACCGTAACAGGAACTTTGGCCGGACAAATTGTAATGGAAGGATATTTAAATTTAAGGATTCAGCCTTGGGTTCGCCGAATCATTACCCGTTTGATTGCCATTGTTCCGGCCGTTGTCGTAATTTTAATTTATGGAGATGGCGTAACAGGAAAATTACTGATTCTGAGTCAGGTGATTTTGAGTTTACAATTAGGATTTGCGATTATTCCGTTGATTCACTTTGTGAGTGATAAATCTAAAATGAAAGGTTTTCATATTTCAAGAACGACTCAAATTGCAGCCTGGATTATTGCTCTGATTATCGTTTCGCTAAATGCAAAATTGGTTTACGATGAAATTACTTCCTGGCTAGACAATTCAAGTCATCCAATAATTCTGTGGTTTACCGTGGTTCCGCTTGCCTTTGCCTTTCTTGCTTTGCTATTGTATATCATTGCAAAACCTTTTATCGCAAGAGCAAAATCGAATATCGAGAACCATTCGCCTCATCATTTAAAATTGGTTTATACACCAAAAGAAAGTTACGGCAAGAAAAACATAGCCATTTCAGTCGATTTTTCTAAAGCCGATGAAGCTGCACTTAACAATGCGTTCGAATTGGGCGGAATCGATGCGCAATACACCTTAATTCATATTGTAGAAACGGTTGGCGCCTTAATGTACGGCGGCCATGTTGACGATCACGAAACTACCATCGACGAAAAATTATTATTAGAATATAAAGAGATGCTTTCGCAGAAGGGCTTCAGGATCGAAACAGAACTTGGTTTTGGAAAACCTAACACCGTGATTCCGAAGATTATTAATGCAGGAAGTTTTGATATTTTAGTCATGGGAACCCACGGCCACACTGGATTAAAAGATATTTTATTTGGTACAACCGTAGACAAATTGAGACATAAAATTTCAATACCTTTGTTGATTGTTAAATAAAGCTTCTGAGATACTAAGTTGCTAAGATTTTTTCTTAAAGATTCTTAGCTTAGAAACTTAGTATCTCAGAAACTTAGAAACTTAGAAAAAAAATGACTTTCTCAGAAGAAAACTATCTAAAATCGATATATCATCTTACTACTTCTAACGATTCAGAAGTAAGCACGAACGCTATTGCGGAAATGATGGAGACTAAAGCTTCATCGGTTACGGATATGCTTAAAAAGCTTTCTGAGAAGGATTTAGTAAATTATAAAAAATACCAGGGTGTTTCTTTGACCGAAAATGGTAAACTCGCCGCTAAAATGATTGTTCGAAAACATCGTTTATGGGAAGTATTTTTGGTTGAAAAACTGAATTTTTCCTGGGATGAGGTTCATGATATTGCAGAACAACTGGAACACATCAAATCTGAACAATTGATTAATCGTTTGGATGATTTTCTGGGAAATCCTACCGAAGATCCGCATGGTGATCCTATTCCTGATGCAAATGGAAGAATTGTTAAGATCGAGAAACACTTGCTTTCTGAATTAACAGAGAACCAAACCGGAATTTGCGTGGGTGTAAAAGATACTTCATCTGAATTCCTGAAATATCTGGATAAGCAGGAAATTGCTTTGGGTTCTCAAATTGAACTTTTATCTAAAGAATCTTTTGATTTATCTGTTAAGATTAAAATAGATGGTCGTGAATTGTCTATTTCGAATAAAATTGCTTCTAATTTGTTTGTGAAGCTGGTTTAATGTTATTTCACAGAGAACTCTGCTCATTTTTGTCATCCCGAGGAACGAGGGATCTCCACAAGAAACTAACGCAACGAATTTTACTTTGTCGAGCTACTCCTGAAGATCCCTCGTTCCTCGGGATGACAAAAATGCGGTTATGCTCACAGAAATGAATTATAACAAAACAGGGCTTCGACTTCGCTCAGCCTGACAAACTAGGCGTTATACTTTATGATGCAAAAGTTTCATCAACGTCGGTTTTTAGCCCCGATAGAAGTGGAAATCCTTTTGTGCCGGGGTTCGGCACAAAAGATTGGAACGAATAGCGGGATTAGCTCCTAAAAACCAATCCCTTCATTATTAAACAATTCCCTTCTCGATCATTTCTAACATTACCGGCGAAGCGTTTTTAAACGTTGGTTCTTGCTCGATAATACTTCCTGCGTTTTTCTTGTTTACCTTAAACGTTACGTCATTATCTGTGGTAAACAACAAAGCGGTCAAAAACGGATTTTTGATGTAGGTTCCCAAAACCAATAAAGCCTCGTCTAAAGTGTGTGTACTTTCGATTTCTTCGGTTTTGTAACGGGTTGTTAAGGCGATCGAATAGGTATTGTCTTCGTTTATTGCCAAACGGAAATAGATGTTTTTAATCTCGGTATCACCGATTGTTTTTGCAAGGGTTAGTTTGGCAAAAGTTCCGGCTTTGATGCTTTCTTTGACGCGTTCGCAAAAAAGAGCGAATATTGGTTCGTACATTTTTTTAAGGTTCTAAGGTTCTGAGATGCTAAGGTTCGAAGTTTTTAAAACCTTTGTCTATATTTAACCGCAAAGTTCGCTAAGATTTACGCAAAGGGCACAAAAAAATTAAAAAACTTTGCGAACCTTGCGTAAACCCTTGCGAACTTTGCGGTTAAGAATTATTTTCCTGTAAATTCAGCTTTACGTTTTTCTAAAAATGCTATCGTTCCTTCTTTAAAATCCTGAGTTCCGAAACACTTTCCGAATGATTTTATTTCGGTTTCGAAGCCGTCTTTACCGTCTTTATAATTGGCATTGATTGCTTTTATTGCTTTACTAATCGCAAACGGAGCATTTTTTATGATTTTTTGAGCAATTACTTTAGTAAAGTCCAATAATTCAACTTGTGGCACTACGTGATTTACTAAACCGTATTGTTTGGCTTCTTCGGCAGAAATCATGGCTGCTGTCATGATCATTTCCATTGCGCGGCCTTTACCTACTAATTGTGGCAAACGCTGCGTTCCGCCATAACCTGGAATTAATCCTAAAGTTACTTCCGGCAATCCCATTTTGGCATTATCTGATGCTACTCTAAAGTGACATGCCATTGCTAATTCTAATCCGCCACCAAGAGCAAAACCGTTTACGGCAGCAATTACGGGTTTCTTTAGGTTTTCGATATAATCAAAAAGCGATTCTTGTCCTTCGGCGGCTAATTGTGCGCCTTCGATAATCGTATAATTGGCAAATTCTGAGATATCAGCTCCGGCAACGAACGCTTTTTCGCCAAATCCTGTTAGTATAATTACTCGGACATCATCGTTTTTGCCTAATAATTTAATGGCTTTACTCAAATCGCTGATTGTCGCTTTGTTCAAAGCATTTAACTTTGTAGGTCTATTAATGGTTACGGTTGCAATTTTGTCTTCAATCGAGATTAAAAGATTTTCGTAGTTCATGACGGTTAGTTTATGAGTTTGTAATGGGTAAAGAAACTCTGAATGTGGTTCCTTTTCCGTATGTTGATTCAAAGGTAATTGTTCCTTTGTAATTTTCGATAATGTTTTTTATAATTCCTAGACCTAGTCCCATTCCGCTGGTTTTGGTAGTGAATTTTGGTTCGAAAATTCGGCTTGTATCTTGTTTCTGGATTCCGATTCCGTTGTCTTTTACAGCAATCTCTACATTATTGTCTCTGCGTTTTACCGTTACAACAATAGATTTATGAAACTGACTTTCCGGAATAGCCTGCGTGGCATTTTTAACGAGATTGGTAATCACACGAATCAATTGTGTACGGTCCATTTTTGAGATGATTTCCTCTTCTTCGCTTTCGAAAACAATATAATCTTCGTTGAAAATATCCAAGGCCAATTCAACAACCTCAACTACATTTAAGGTTTCGTTTTGCTGCGCCGGCATCGAGGCAAAATTCGAAAATGCCGAAGCGACGGCTGTCATCGTATCTATTTGCTGAATTAAAGTTTCGGAATAATCGTTTAATTTCTGCTTTACATCCGGTGCCGTTGGATCAAACTTGCGCTGAAAGCTTTGCACCGTTAAACGCATTGGCGTAAGCGGATTTTTAATTTCGTGTGCGACTTGTTTTGCCATTTCTCGCCAGGCTTCTTCACGTTCGCTTTGCGCTAATTTTATCGCACTGGTTTCCAACTTATCGACCATTCCGTTATACGCCTTTATCAGGAAGTTCACTTCCTTGCTATTGGCTTCTAATACGATTTTCTCGTTTTTCTGATCCAAATTGGTTTCTTCTAAACGATCTGAAATGGTTTTTAGTGATTTTGTGATATAAGTCGAAAGAAAATACGCCAAAGCAAATGCCACAACCAGCATAAAAGAATAGACCTGACTTAAACGAATCAGAAAGGTATTCAATTCGTTATCATAATAACCGTCGTCTTCTAAATACGGAAGATTTAAAATTCCAAGTGGTTTGAATTTTTCGTCTTTGATTAAACTATAAGAAGATCTGTTCTTAACTCCGTCGATGGTTTTAATATCTACAAAACGCTTTTCGATCGAAGAACGCACTAATTTCAGGATATATTCCGGAATTGGCGGCGCTACTTTATCAACCGCAAAAGATTCTTTTGATGATTTTAGTAATTTCCCGTCAAGGCTGTAAATATTGATTTCAATTTTGTGAATCTGAGCCAGTTCGTGGATTTTATCTTTAAAAATAAGGTCCAGATTTCCTGTTTTTAAAGGATAAGTTGTAGTAGAAAGCACATAATTGATGTGTTCTTTTACCGCATTTTCTTTGCGCTCCAGACGTTCCTGATGGTATTCTTTGGCCTCATTTTTAAATTGAATAATCGAAATGGAAGCCAATAAAAACGATGCTACAACTATCAATACAATCATCGAAAGGAAAATCCTGACACGCAATGAAAGCATCGACATTTTGAAGTTGTTCAGCATATATTTTTAGTATTCAGTCTCAGTTTTTAGTCTCAGTATCAGCATAAACTGAAAACTGTGACTGCGACTGAAAACTATTTTCTTTCTCTTATTCTTTTATAAAATCGGAAACCCAGCATTATTAAAACCGAAAATAAAATGATTCCGATAACACCGAAAATCCAGTTGATGGCACTTTTTAAAATTACTAAAAAAACCACTGCAAAAAGTATAATCGTGGCACCTTCATTCCATAAACGCATAAAATTGTTGGAATATTTTACCTCGTTATTTTGTAATTGCCTGAAAATTTGATGGCATTTTAAATGGTACAAATACAACAAGAACACGAAAGCCAACTTTACATGCATCCATGGCATTTTAAGCCAGGCTTGTCCTAAGTCTGTAAAAAACAACATCCAAAAAGCAAAAATACTCGCCAAAATTGCTGATGGCCACGTAATAATGTACCACAAACGGTAGGTCATTATTTTGTATTGCGCTTGTAAAATCTCTTTTTCAGGTGAAGGTTTTTCATTGGCTTCGATTTGGTAAACAAACAAACGCACAATGTAAAACAAACCCGCAAACCAGGTTATTACAAAAATAAGATGCAGCGATTTCAGATAGTTATAATACTCCATTATTATTTGTTTCAAGTTTAAGGTTTCAAGTTTTTTTAAAGTTGATTTTCATGCAACAATCTTTCTTCTTTACTCTTTACTCTATTTTCTAATTATTTAGCCCATTCGTTAATCCAATTCCCAACAGTTTCGCACCATTCGTCATCGTCATTCAAACATGGGATTGCTAAGAATTTATCTCCTCCATTTTTCTCGAAATCTTCTTTGGCGCGCATGGCGATTTCCTCAAGAGTTTCTAAACAATCAGATACGAAAGCTGGTGTTACAACTGCAAGATTCCTGATTCCTTTTCCTGGCATTTTATCGATTTCAACATCAGTATAAGGTTCTAACCATTTATCACCCGCTAAACGTGACTGAAATGTCAGGCTGTATTTATCTTCAGGAAGTCCTAATAATTTCACGACTTGTCTTGTAGTTTCGTAACATTGGTGACGGTAACAGAAATCGTGTGCCGGTGAAGGCGTGTTACAACAAGAACCATCGATTTTACAGTGCGATTTCGTTACATCGGTTTTACGAATATGACGTTCCGGGATTCCGTGATATGAAAACAATAAATGATCGTAATCAAATCCCACTAGGTGTTTCTGAATCGAATCGGCCAAATTCTTGATGTAATCCGGTTTGTTGTAAAACGCAGGAACATCAGTAAAAGTCATTTGTGGAAATTTCTTTTTACGGATTTCTTCTGCTTTCACTAAAATAGTCAAAGTCGAAGCCATTGCGTATTGCGGATACAAAGGGAAAAGCAATACTTCTGTAACGCCTTTATCGTGCAATTCCTGAAGTCCTTTTTCGATTGTCATACTTCCGTAACGCATAGAAAGTGCTACCGGAACATTTACCAGAGGTTGTACTTTTTTCTGCATTCTTTCAGAAAGGACTACCAAAGGAGAACCTTCTTCCCACCAGATTTTTTTGTACGCGTGTGCTGATTCTTCCGGTCTTTTTCTTAAAATAATTCCACGAACCAACAAAGCTCTTAATAAATACGGAACATCTATCACGTATTTATCCATTAAAAATTCGTCTAAATACGGTTTTACATCTTTTGGTTCCGGACTTTCTGGAGATCCTAAGTTTACTAATAATACGCCTTTCATTTATTCTTTGCTTTAGGCTTTAAGCTCTAGGCTTTAAGCATTTAATTTGTTTTTAAAAATTTCGTCAAAAGTAGAACTTGCAACTTTTTAGAAATATGATAATTATTATTATTTATTTATTGTTGAATATACAAAATCAATTTGCTAGCTATTGGCACACGGATTAAACGGGTTAAACAGGTTTTCGCAGATAATTGATTCGTGCTAATTCGTGAAATTAGTGTTTGATAAAACTCTAAACATTCGTATTAATTGACATCAAATACTTCTTTGGAGTTGTAGCAAACTTTTTCTTGAATGCCGCTATAAAGTGACTTCCGGTGCTGTAGCCTATTTTCAACCCTACTTCGTTTACATTATAAGATCCGCTGTCGAGTAGTTTTCGGGCGAAATCCATTTTATAATCGAATAGAAATCCATAAACCGTATCGCCGTAAATTTGTTTGAAACCCATTTTCAGCTTCTTCAAATTCAAACCAATTTCATCTGCCAGTTCTTGTAATCCAGGCGGTTCGGCCATATTGGCGATGATAATTTCTTTTGCTTTTCGGATTTTCAGCACGTTATCTTCATCAATCAAAAACGGACATTGTTCTGCGTTTGGATCTCCTGTTCTGTTAAAATACAAACTCAGTAATTCGTATCCTTTTCCTTTATAATAAAGGTTTTTTATCGACGGATGTAAGTTATAGTGAAATAGTTGACTCAAAACAATCGCCATAGACGGACTGATATTTCCTTCGTTATAATACTTTTTGTCCTTATTATCCGGACTTAAAAAAGTAATATAGTCTGCTTCTGCAGAAAACAACGCGTGAAATTTCTTAATCGAAACAATCACAGAAATTACCCAGGAATTTGGAGCCAACTCTAAATTCAATGGTAATTCTTTCTGCGGATTGTATAAAAGCAACGATTTTTCTTCTTTTAAATCTAAAGCATAACTGCCCTGATTGAACAAGAATTTGGCATTCCCTTTTATCCCGAAATGAAACTGTATCAGGCCACTACCTACTTCGTGTTGTCCGAAAAAAGGTTCTGAACTGTCATTTTGAAAACGAATAAGCGTAAAGTCGTCTTCAATTTTAATAATTTCCTGAGAACTCATAGCGATATTTTTTTAGTACAAAAATCAAAATAACCGTAGTTTCTTATTTAGAATCACTCTAAACAAAACATTTCTAATCAATTGATTTTGCTACAAAAATACTTCTTTTTGCATAAAAACAGTCGTTTAGAAACAAAAAATCACGCAGCGATACAAAAAGTACTTTGAGCGTTACTTTTATAAAGACTATAGTGATAATTTTGTTGCACTTTTATGAAAGTGAATTTATGGAAAACAATAACGTACCTAAACATCTTTATTTTTACTCAGTTGGTCTGAGTTATAAAAAAGCTGATGCTGAGGTAAGAGGTAAATTTAGTTTGGATGCAATTGCAAAAACGCGTTTGCTGGAACAGGCTAAAGAAGAAGGAATTGAAAGTTTGATTGTCACTTCGACCTGCAACAGAACCGAGATTTACGGTTTTGCAGAACATCCATTTCAATTGATAAAACTAATTTGTGATAACAGCAACGGTTCTGTTGATGCTTTTCAGAAAGTTGGTTTTGTTTACAAAAATCAGGAAGCTATTAATCATATGTTTCGTGTAGGAACTGGCTTAGACAGTCAGATTCTAGGCGATTTTGAAATTATATCTCAAATTAAAACCAGTTTTGCCCATTCTAAATCTATGAACTTAGCAAATGCTTTCTTAGAAAGATTGGTAAACGCGGTAATTCAGGCCAGCAAAAAGATCAAAAACGAAACTGAAATTAGTTCAGGCGCAACTTCGGTTTCTTTTGCATCGGTACAATACATTCTTAAAAATGTAGAAGATGTTGGCAATAAAAATATCTTACTTTTTGGAACAGGAAAAATCGGAAGAAATACTTGCGAAAATCTTGTAAAACATACCAAAAACGAACATATTACTTTAATAAACAGAACGAAAGATAAAGCTGAGAAATTGGCCGGAAAACTAAATTTGATTGTTAAAGATTATTCGGAGTTACACTTAGAACTTCAAAAAGCGGATGTAGTGGTTGTCGCTACAGGTGCTCAAAACCCAACGGTTGACAAAGCCATTTTGAATCTAAAAAAACCTTTATTGATTTTAGATTTATCAATTCCTAAAAACGTAAACGAAAACGTAGAGGAATTAGAAGGTGTAACTTTGATTCACATGGATTATTTGTCCCAATTGACAGATGAAACTCTTGAAAACAGAAAATTACATATTCCTGCTGCCGAAGCGATTATCGAAGAAGTAAAAGAGGAATTTGTTACCTGGACAAAAGGAAGAAAATTTGCTCCAACTATAAATGCTTTAAAAGAAAAACTGAATGCTATTAAAGTTTCGGAATTAGATTTTCAAAGCAGAAAAATTGCAGATTTTAATGAAGCTCAGGCTGAAATCATCAGTAACAGAATCATCCAGAAAATCACTACTCATTTTGCCAATCACTTAAAAGACGACGATACCATGGTGGATGAAAGCATCGAATGGATCGAAAAAGTCTTTAAAATAAAAGCATCTTAAAAACATAAACTCCTTTCACCATATAAGTTATATAAGTTCATTTAATTATAGTTGTTTACGCATTGCTTAAATTTACTTATATAACTTATATGGTGGAAAAACAGTAAAAAATGGCTGAAAAAACAATCAGAATTGGAACTCGCGATAGCGAACTAGCACTTTGGCAAGCACATACTGTCGAAAAAAAACTAAATGATTTAGGTTATAAAACCGAAATTGTTGCAGTAAAATCTACAGGCGATATTATTCTTGACAAACCTCTTTACGAACTCGGAATCACCGGAATTTTCACTAAAACTTTAGATATTGCTATGATTAATGGCAGTATTGATATTGCGGTTCATTCTATGAAAGATGTTCCAACAGCTTTACCAAAAGGAATTGTTCAGGCGGCAGTTTTAGAAAGAGCCAATGTTTTGGATATCTTAGTTCATAAAGGAAATCCTGATTTTGCTAATCCAAGTACTATTGCTACCGGAAGTTTACGTCGTCAGGCGCAATGGTTTAATAAATACCCAAATCATACGGTGGTTGATTTACGCGGAAATGTAAATACCCGTATGCAAAAATTAGAAGACAATAACTGGGACGGAGCTGTTTTTGCTGCTGCAGGTTTGGAGCGCATTAACCTAAAACCAGGAAACTTTATAGATTTAGATTGGATGATTCCGGCACCTGCACAAGGCGCAATGCTCGTTGTAGCAATGGAGAACGACAATTATACACTGGATGCGCTTTCGCAATTGAACCATATCGAAACGGAGATTTGTACCTATATCGAACGTCAGTTTTTAAGAACGCTGGAAGGCGGTTGTACCGCGCCAATCGGAGCTTTGGTGAAATATAATGAAGATGAAGACACATTGCATTTTCAAGGCGTTTTACTTTCGGTTGATGGAAAACAAAAATTAGAAATCGATAAAACGGTTGATATTGCCGAATGGAAAAAACTAGGTTTCTTTGCTGCTCAGGAAATTTTAAATAATGGCGGAGCAGAATTGATGGCATCTATTAAAGAATCTTTAAAAAAATAATGGCAAAATCAATTCAAATATTATCTACGAAAAAGCTGTCGGGCGAACAAAAACAAGCATTGGTAAAAGCCAATATTGAAGTAACCGAATCTGATTTTATTCAAACCCAAAACAAACCTTTCGAACTAAAAGACCTCAACGAAAATCTGATTTTCACGAGTCAGAATGCGGTTCACAGTGTTTTAGCTGATCCAAAATCTGAACAACTGAAAAGTAAAAATGTATTTTGTGTTGGCTTAAAAACCAAAATTCTTTTATCAGAAAGCGGATTCAATGTTGTGGCGTATACCGGTTACGCAGCTGATTTAGCCGAAATCATCACTTTGATTTACCGTACTGAAAGCTATACTTTTTTTAGCGGAAATCTTCGCAGAGAAACTTTACCACAAGCTCTAAAAGAGGCTGATGTGAAATTTAATGAAATTCAGGTTTATGATACTTCATTAACGCCTCAGAAAATAAAAACTACTGTTGACGGAATACTATTTTTTAGTCCTTCCGGAGTTGAAAGTTATCTGAAAGACAACACGATAAAGAAAGAAAAGTGCTTTTGCATTGGAGAAACCACTGCAGAAGCTTTGCATAAAATTACAAAAAACATCATTATTGCAGATCAGCCAACGGTTGAAGACGTAATCGAAGATGTAATTGCTGAATACAGCAATAAGCTTTAAGCCTTAGGCCAAGCACAAAAATTTATATAGCAATACGCTTTTAGGCTTTAAGCCGTAAGCAAATAATAAAACAGAAAACAACGCTTAAAGCCTAAAGCTTAAAGCCTAAAGCAACAAAAAAATGTTAAAAAACGACCTATTTTTAAAAGCATTAAAAGGAGAAACTGTTCAACGTCCGCCAGTATGGATGATGCGTCAAGCCGGAAGATATTTACCGGAATTTATCGCTTTACGTGATAAATATGATTTTTTCACAAGATGCCAAACTCCTGAATTAGCAGCAGAAATCACAGTTCAGCCTATTCGCAGAATTGCACCGGATGCAGCAATTTTATTCTCAGATATTTTGGTTGTTCCGCAAGCAATGGGAATCGAAGTTTTGATGAAAGAGAATTTTGGTCCGTTTGTACCAAATCCAATTCGTTCAATGGCAGATGTTCACAGAGTTTATGTTCCGGACATTCAGGAAACTTTAGGGTATGTAATGGATGCCATTAAATTGACTAAAGAAATGCTGAACGACGAAGTACCATTAATTGGTTTCGCTGGTTCGCCCTGGACCATTTTCTGTTATGCTGTTGAAGGAAAAGGTTCTAAAAGTTTTGATACTGCAAAAGGTTTCGCTTTCTCAAACCCTGCTGCAGCACATACATTATTACAAAAAATTACAGATACAACTATTTTATACTTAAAAGAAAAAGTAAAAGCGGGAGTTGATGCCGTTCAGATTTTTGATTCTTGGGGAGGAATGCTTTCTCCGGTTGATTACCAGGAATTTTCATGGAAATACATCAACCAAATCGTTGAGGCTTTGGCAGATCACGCTCCGGTAATTGTTTTCGGAAAAGGATGTTGGTTTGCTCTTGGCGAAATGGGTAAAAGTAGAGCTTCGGCACTTGGCGTAGACTGGACATGTTCACCTAGAAATGCGCGTTATTTGTCTGGTGGAAACATTACTTTACAAGGAAATTTCGATCCGTCAAGATTGCTTTCTCCAATTCCTACCATCAAAAAAATGGTTCACCAAATGATTGACGAGTTCGGAAAAGATAAATATGTTGTAAATTTAGGTCACGGAATTTTACCAAATATCCCTGTAGACCACGCAAAAGCGTTTATTGACGCGGTGAAGGAATACGGGAACTAAATAGAGTATTCGGTTTTCAGTCGCAGTTTTCAGTCTACTTTTAAGCTGAAAATTGCGACTGAGACTGAAAACTAAAAAAAACCTTAGATGTTCGCAAACCTAAACTTCAGCAGAAACTCGCCCTTTTCTTTTGTAGAATATGCATTTCAGGCGTATTATGCGACTGTGTTTTTGATGGTTTGGCTGCATCCGGAAGAACATCCGGTAAGTCTTATAAATGATTTGGCTATTCTAATGGCTTTCGAATTTATTATGGTGCATTCAGGAGTTTTTATGGCGGTTATGCCTAAAAAATTGTCGCTTTTTGTGTTTTTTCCGATGTACGGATTGTTCGCACTGGCTTTTCATCATTCTGTCATTAATACCAATATTTTATATATTTATTTGCTAACGGTTTTAAACCGAATGCGTTTTGCTTTTTCTGATGTTAGTCCGGAAATTCGGGCTATGCAAATAGGAAAATCTGTTGCTAAAGCAATGTTGTACTTCTTTTTGATTTTTGCAGTTAGTTTTGGAAATAGTATAATTCCGCAATTTGGATTAACAGAAGAATTTTTAGAAAAATCTAAGTATTTTGACACTGTAAAATCAAGCGGATTGTTTATAGAAAAACCATATGTACCAATATCTATGGGCTTTATATACTACTCTTTACCGGTTTTGTATTTTATTTATAGAACTATCAAAAGTTTTGGAAGAAATAATAGTGATACTTTTCAGGAAGAGAAACTCATTTTTAGCAAAACAACCTACACTCAGAAGTTTAAATCGGATAAAAGATAAAAAATCATGCTCAACAAAGGTTTAAGAGACGAAGAAAGTATTAGAATAGAGAATACTCTAAGAACTTTGCATGCGTTAATTTTTGTTCCAAAATTTTGGAATGCCGAAGATACGAGTCTTATAGATGAACAGCTAAAGAGTTTTGGCTTAAGCCTGGAAAGAACAATTGAAATCCCTGAAGAAGATCTAATTCTTCTCTTACAACAATGTCATCTCGACTGGAATCAACAGGAACAATTTGCAGATATTTTGATAGGATTGTCGCAGGAAAAACAATTTGATTTTTTAGGAAAAGCACTTGCTATTTACCAATATATCCAAAAAGAAAGCAAAGTTTTTTCTTTTGGAATAAATACTAAAATTGCCTCGGCTAAAAACAAATAGACATGAGTTTTACAGATTGGAGAATAGACCGAATTGAACATGTTTTGCCTAAAGAATTTTACAATTTAGTAAATAAAAACAGTAATCATATTGGAAAAACTTTCCCACTAACTCTGGCCAATTCCGATTCATTAAAAAAAGCAGAAGATTTTCTGGAAGTCAGTCGTAATAAAGAAAAAACCAAGGAAGGTTTTTATTTTTACGCAAGAGATATCCAAACCCACAATTTAATTGGTTATTTGTGTGTAAAAACCATTGATTACCGCATTTCGAAATGTGAATTAGGTTATTTTGTTGATGAAGATTATCAGGGAAAAGGAATTACATCAAAAATGGTTGTGGATGCACTTGATTTTTGTTTCAACGAATTGAAGATGAACAAGGTTTTCATCTGTACTTCAGAAATTAATTTAGCAAGCCAACGTATTGCATTAAAACATAATTTTAAACAAGAAGGAATTTTGCGGGATGAATTTAGAAATGGTGACGGCGAACTGCAGAATACTGTTTATTTCGGATTGCTTAAATCAGAATATAATAAAACATAAACTTCTTAAAAACATGTAGAATGAGTGGGTTACAAATTATAACTAACTGAAATTTTAAGAAAAACAGGTAAGAAAGTGGTCAATAAATTAAATGCTATTGATTATTTGAGAAACAAAAAAGAATTGGAATAATGAAAGATAAATTTTACGCATACATACAAAAACTACAAGACCAGATTTGTGCCGGATTAGAAGCTGTTGACGGAACTACAAAATTCCGTGAAGATCTTTGGAAACGACCTGAAGGCGGAGGCGGAAGAACCAGAGTTATTGAAAACGGAAATGTTTTTGAAAAAGGCGGTGTCAACATTTCGGCCGTTCACGGAAAATTACCGGAAGCCATGCAAAAAATGTTTGGTGTTGGCGAAGCTGATTTTTTTGCCTGCGGATTAAGTTTGGTTTTACATCCAAAGAATCCAATGACGCCAACCGTTCATGCCAATTGGCGTTATTTTGAAATGTATGACGAACAAGGAAAAGTAATCGAACAATGGTTTGGCGGCGGACAGGATTTAACGCCTTATTATTTGTTTGAAGAAGATGCCAAACACTTTCATCAAACCTGTAAAACAGCTTGCGATAAGCACAATCCGGAGTTTTATCCAAAATATAAAAAACAGTGCGACGCTTATTTCTGGAATGCTCACAGAAATGAAGCACGCGGAATTGGCGGTTTATTCTTTGATTATTGCAAAGCAAATGAACAAATGTCGATGGAAGACTGGTTCAGTTTTGTAACCGAAGTTGGCGATAGTTTCCTAGAAGCTTATGTTCCTATTGTAGAAAGAAGAAAAAACCTGGAATATACTCCTGAAAACAGAAACTGGCAGGAAATCCGTCGTGGCCGTTATGTTGAATTTAATTTGGTTCATGACAAAGGCACTTTATTTGGTTTAAAAACCAACGGAAGAATCGAAAGTATTTTGATGAGTTTGCCTCCGCACGTGCAATGGGTTTACGATCATCATGCAGAAGCAGGAAGTGACGAAGAGAAATTAGTGAATGTGCTAGAAAATCCTGTTGACTGGATTTAATACAATTAAAACGTATAGTGGTAATCTATTGATAGCGGTTTTGTAAATTTATTTTATTGAAAAATTATTAAATAAATATGTCGCTCCGATGGAGCTCGAATGTAATAACTAATATTTTTCTATAAATATTGCGCTTCTCCGAAGCTATTAAAAGCTATAAGTTTCAATCAGATGCATATTTGCAAAAGTATAAATCAGAACATTCGTCTGGAAATTTTTAAAATGAAAAGTCCCAGCGGGACGATATATTTATAGAAACCTATAGGTTTATTTTAATGAACCCCAGCGGGGTGACATATAAATCAAAACTTACTATGGCAAATACCTATTCTCAATTATATATTCATATTGTATTTGCGGTAAAAGGCAGGCAAAACTTAATCGCAACAGTTTGGAAAGATGAAATCTATAAATTTATCACCGGAATCATCACAAATAAGCAACAGAAACTAATTGCTATTAACGGAATGCCTGATCATGTCCACATCTTGATCGGAATAAAACCTGATAAATCTATATCTGATTTAGTTCGGGATATAAAAGCAAATTCGTCAAAATTCATAAATGATCAAAAGTGGATTAATGGAAAATTTGAGTGGCAAACAGGATTTGGTGCTTTCTCATATAGTCACTCTCAATTGACAAATGTTATTAATTATATCCAAAATCAAGAAGAACATCATAAGACAAAAACGTTTAAAGAAGAATATGTTGAGTTTTTAAAATTGTTTAATGTAGAATTTAAAAATGAATATTTATTTGATGATGTTTGATTTTCGGGATTGTAAATAATTATATTCCGCTCCTCTGAAGCTCAAATTCTGTGCATCTAATTTTTTCTATAAATATATCGCTCCTCTGGAGCTCAAATTCAGACCCGGCAATGTGGGTAAATTGCTCGACTGGAGCTTTAAAAATGTAAAAGACAGCTTTTTTTCAAAAAAAATCAAATCCGTGGGGATGAAATATTTATAGATTTTTAGTAGTGTACATTATTTAACCCCATCGGGGTGACATATTTTAGATCATCAAAATTAAAATGCATAAATTAGCTATAGATTTTAATTGAAACAAAAAAATGAATCTAAAACTGATTTATATAGTATTCTTTGGAAGTGTTTTTGGGTGTTTTGCCCAAAACGATTCGCTGCAAAATCCCTATTTTAAATCGTACAATGATAATATTACCACCAGTATTTATTATTTAGACACTTCTAATAGTTTTCAGATTGCTTCAGGCACTCAGAATTCAGAAACATTTCTTAATCTTACTCCCAATAGAAGAGAACAGATTGGTTTTAATCTAAACTATAAAATCATTGATATTTCTCTCGGTTTTGCACCAAAATTTCTTGGTGGCAACAAAGGCGATTCAAAATCCAAGCATTTTAATTTCAATACCCGTTTTTATTATAAAAAATGGATGCAGTCGTTTACTTACATCAATCAAAAAGGGTTTTATATCAGTGATGATAATATAACGGCACAATTACCGAATATGCGTACTATGAAAATTGGCGGTTCAACGTCGTATGTTTTAAATGATAAATTCTCTTTTAAAACATTGGTGAGCCAAAACGAATGGCAAACCAAAAGTTCCGGAAGTTTTATTCCAACTTTCTCATTTTACTATACCAATATAGACTTAAACACTCTAGATACACCACCCGGAGATATTTATGTTTTTACTTTAGCTCCATCCTATTTCTATAATTTTGTAATTAGTAATAGGGTTTTAATCGGTGCCGGAGTTGCTTTAGGTGTTGGAATTAATGATATTAACGGAGACACATCTGCTTTGTATCAAGGTGATTTCAATTTAAAACTGGCGTATAATAACGATCGTTTCTTTGCTTTTGCAAGTATGAATGCTACAAGTTTTGCTCAGGACGATAAGGTCAGTCCGCGATTGAATGATAATATTGTTACTTTAAAACTTTCTGCAGGTTACCGATTTGATCCGCCAAAAAAAGTAAAAGAGGTTTATGATAAAGTAAATCAGAAAATAGGTTTGTAATAGCCATTAAATTTAAAACAAAACATTATGAAAAATAGAGAACGATACATAGCGCAACTAAACCGTATGCATTCCGGAAAAGGATTTATCGCTGCACTGGATCAAAGTGGCGGAAGCACTCCAAAAGCCTTAGCGCAATACGGTGTACAGGAAAGCAGTTTTACAACCGACGACGAAATGTATACTCTTGTACATGAAATGAGAACTCGAATTATAAAAAGTCCTGCCTTTGATCGCGAATATATTCTGGGCGCTATTTTGTTCGAAAATACTATGGACCGTAAAATCGACGAACAATGGACAGCCGACTATTTGTGGGAGAGAAAAAACATAGTTCCCTTTTTAAAAGTCGATAAAGGACTTGCTGATCTTGCCAATGGCGTACAGTTGATGAAGCCTATTGCTAATTTGGATGAATTATTGACTCGTGCTGTAGAAAAAAATGTTTTTGGCACTAAGATGCGTTCTGTAATTAAAGAAGCCAATGCAACTGGAATTCGTGAAGTAGTCGAACAACAATTTGCGGTAGGTTTACAAATTTTCGAAAAAGGACTTATCCCGATTATCGAACCTGAAGTAGATATTTACAGCGCTGATAAAGAAAAATCTGAAGAAATTCTAAAAGAAGAAATCAAAAAACAGCTTGATTTACTGGGTAAAGAGGTAAAAGTAATGCTGAAATTGTCTATCCCGACTGTGAATGATTTTTACAAAGAACTAATGTCAGATCCGCATGTGGTGCGTGTTGTGGCATTGTCTGGCGGATACGGTCAGGATGAAGCCAATGATAAACTTTCGCAAAACCACGGCTTGATTGCCAGTTTCTCACGAGCATTGTCTGAAGGTCTTTCAGCAGGTCAGTCTGATGCTGATTTTAATACTAAACTGGGCAAAACCATCAAAGAAATTTATGCAGCTTCGATCACATAATCAAATGCTCTTTAATACATAAAAAAAATCCCCGAAAATTGAAAACTTTCGGGGATTTGCTTTTTATAATTCAAAACTATTTAGAGGTTAATTCCTGAGTTAAATCTAAAGTTTGCAGAATGATATTTTTACCAGATTTCAACGAGTTCAATTTAAATCCAAAAACCAATTTATTGTTGATTAACTTTTTAGGAGATTCAAATGTGATGTCTGAAAATTGCTCCGAGAACTTGCTGAATTTCCCTAAATCTGCAGGGTTAGCTTCACCAGATTTACCAAATGCATTTATTAGTTCGGCCATATTCAGTTTTCCAAACATATAGTTTTTCTTCAAATCCTTTTTGGCTTCGCCAGAAAATGTACCATTACCGGCATTAAAATAATCCAGTGTATTGGCTATTACAATAACATCTTTGTCTTTTTTGATGAAGATATCTCCGTATTCTTTGGTTCCGGTAACAACATAGTAATTGTCTTTTTGTACCAGTACTTTTTTACGAACCCCCAACTGCATCAATTTATCAGCAAAAGTAGGATGCGTCGAAGTAAAAATCACAGAAAATAACGGAACTGATTTTTTGGTCTTTTTATCGATTATTTTCTCTTCATAGTTTTCATCGTATTCGTATGATTTGGTCATAACCTCAATGTCCTTGAAACCGTATAAAAATGCGCTTAAATCACCGTCAAAAAGAGTTGCGGTAGTTTCTTCATCAACAATTGTCGAAATTAAATCGGTAACAACGGCAATATCCTCTTTTACCAGTTTTGGACTTTGAAATATATCTGCCATTAGAGACGGGAAATTTTCCAGCGCCGCCTTTGTATTTAAATGATACGACATATAACCCAAAGGCTTTTGTGCAGGGAAATAATTAAAAACATTCTTGTTTATTTTTCTATTCGTGACTTTACTCACCACTTCGGCAAGCTCCGGCGAATATTCGACAACTTCTTCTACACGCGCATTATTATTGTCAAAATAAAAATCAAGATTAATACCTTTTATAAAATTTCCAAAGCTTTTCTGCGTAGGCAAAAATTTATCATAACCTCCAAAAATGGCCATTGGAT
Organism: Flavobacterium sp. C3NV; assembly: GCF_046825355.2. Taxonomy (NCBI): domain Bacteria; kingdom Pseudomonadati; phylum Bacteroidota; class Flavobacteriia; order Flavobacteriales; family Flavobacteriaceae; genus Flavobacterium; species Flavobacterium sp. C3NV. The sequence goes on from NZ_JBKQBJ020000009.1 coordinate 146,728, forward strand.
AATTGGACATAGAATATAAACTTGTCATTGCGGCGCTATAATTGATCCAGGACGAAATATCGGCATTAGCGTTTATTTTTTCTGAACTTGGTGCAGTAAATCCATTTTCGAATAATGATTTTATAATCTGATTCAGCTTTTCTGTTTGTTCCAGATTAAAAGTAGCTTCCTGAATCGTGTACGGTGCGCTTGCAGTATACTCTTGTTCCCCATTGTACGGAACCGGAGCTTCTTCAACCACAATTGGAGCATCATTTATTGGCGCATCTATTATGATAGAAGGTTCTTCCGTGGTTGTTTCTTCGTAAACCTCATCAACAGCAACAGAATCTTGCCAAACGGTTTGATTTTCGGTGGTATAAAACATCGAAGGAAGTCTTTGTGTTAATTCCAGAATAACCAGATAATTATCGTTCCATGCAAATGTTTTGTTTTTGCCTCTTGCATTAAAAACAGCATATTTACCCAGATCCTGAATCTGTACATTTTCAGCTAAGCCATTCCCAAATTCCTTTATTATAAATTGTTTGACCGCTTCTTTGCTTTTTACAGGAATTGTAACCTGATAATACGGAATACTATCTGAGAATTTTCCGTGAATGGTTATTTTTTGATCTAACTGAATAAGCTCTGTATATTTTGTAAAATCTAAATCAGGCTTTTTAGCGCTGTATTTCGTTATGATAGGATGATTCAGGATTTCGGCAACGCTTACTTTTTTAGAAAGCTGGTTTCCGTTAAACTGAACAAAATAATCGTATTCGCTTTTATTAATTTGTCCAAAAGTTAAATACGTGGCGAATAATAAAAATAAAGTATAAAAATGCTTCATAAATCAGGGAGTTAATTGGATTGAATTGTTCATTAAAGCCGATTTTTTAAGTACGCTGTACATACTTTGTTTTAAAAATACGGTCTTTTTGTTTTGCGAAATTTTACTGTTTGGGTTTTGTACTGCCTGCACATCTTTATCGAATGTATAAATGGCAATAATATTAGCTGCTTCCAGATCTTTCTTTTTCTTAGGATCTTTAACCACTTTTTCGGGAACCGGATAAGAAGCAATTCTTTCGAAATTTTTTTCGCTTCCGCTAAAGTGAATCTGATCGCGCTGATTGTTTATTGTATTCACAACGGCATTCAATGCTTTTAGATTGGCATAATTGAGTTTGATAATGAAAACATAATTGTCAAAATCAGTCTTGGTGGTCACATTTGTAATTCCGTCGATTTTTGAAGCTTTTGTTTTAAAGTCTTCCAGTTTTTTGGTGATTTCCTGTTCGTTAGGAATTTTTACGCCATCGACTTCTTCCAGCCACATTGCTGATTTTGTCTTAAACCAGGATTTCGAAAAGTCGACCATGAGAGTATATTCACCACTTTGATCGTCGTGGTGTTTGATTCTTTCTGTTATTTCAAAGCAACTTGTTAAAAATAAACAACAGCATAAAGCGAGAAATTTCTTCATTAGACAAATTTAATTGGAAAATTTTTAAAAACCATGAGATTATAAAATTCCTGAAACTTATTATAAAATGAAAAACACAAGAACGTTTTGAGAACTTTTAAAAATTAAAGTCTAAAACTAAAAAATCAGTAAATTTTTAGATAATATTAACGGATTCTACTCTACGCTAACAGCCTTATTCTGTTCATTTTTCTTTAACTTTGCGACACTTATTAAAAAGCAATACAATCTTCAAAAAAAACAAAAAAACAACTGTAGTTTTTAGAACAAGAATTAATCGATCTGCTTTCAAGGAAATCACATTAAATCTGAAATCTAAAATCTAAAAATCTTAAATTATATGTTCCCATTACAAAGAAACCGCCGTTTAAGAACCAATGAATCTATTCGTTCTTTAGTTCGTGAAACAAGTTTGAGTCCACAGGATTTTATGCTTCCAATGTTTGTTGCCGAAGGAAAAGATGTAAAAGTAGCGATCCCGTCTATGCCAGGAATCTACCGTCATTCGTTGGACAATACGATTAAAGAAGTAAAAGAAGCCTGGGATTTAGGCATCAAAGCGGTGAATATTTATGTAAAAGTTAGCGACAATTTAAAAGATAACAAAGGTGTTGAAGCCTGGAACAAAGATGGTTTGATGCAACAAACGATTCGCGCCATTAAAGATGCCGTTCCGGAAATGATTGTAATGCCGGACGTTGCTTTAGATCCGTATTCAATTTACGGTCATGACGGAATTATCGAAAATGGTCAATTGGTAAACGATGCAACTGTTGATGCTTTAACCCGAATGAGTTTAAGTCATGCCGAAGCCGGAGCCGATTTTGTGGCACCAAGCGACATGATGGACGGAAGAGTTTTAGCGATCAGAAAAGCATTAGAGGAAAACGGACATCACAATGTGGGAATCATGAGTTATAGTGCCAAATATGCTTCGGCATTTTACGGACCTTTTCGTGATGCATTAGATTCTGCTCCAGTAGATTCTCAAAATATTCCTAAAGATAAAAAGACCTATCAAATGGATTATGCGAATAGAATTGAAGGAATTCGTGAAGCATTATTAGATGTTGAAGAAGGTGCAGATATCGTGATGGTAAAACCAGGAATTGCTTATTTAGACATTGTTCGTGAGGTAAAAAATGCCGTTCATGTACCAGTTGCGGTTTACCAGGTATCTGGTGAGTACGCTATGGTAAAGGCCGCAGCAGAAAGAGGATGGTTAGATCATGACAAAATTATGATAGAGCAACTATATTGCATTAAGCGTGCAGGTGCCAGTATCATCTCAACTTATTTTGCAAAAGAAGCAGCTTTACTATTAAATAAATAATCATGAAAAACGTATTATTCTTATCGGCACTTTTAGCTTTTACATCTTGTAAAAAAGAAGCAACTGAAGAATCTGTTCAGGATCCTACAGAAAATTATTCAGAAGGACATTCGGCGGAAGCCAAAACTCCGGAAGCTTTAGGAAAACAAATTTTTGAAGGGCAAGGAAATTGTATTTCTTGTCATCAGGTTGATCAAAAAGTAATTGGGCCAAGTATTCAGGAAATTGCCAAAATCTATAAAGATAAAAAAGGTGATATGGTTACTTTCTTAAAAGGAAATGCCGAACCAATCGTAGATCCGAGTCAGTTTGCGGTTATGAAAACGAATTTACCTATTACTCAGGCAATGTCTGACGAGGAGTTGAAAGCGATAGAAAGCTATATTTACAGCAATTTAAAGTAGTTTTAACGATTCCTGCTGACATACGGTTGTCATTGCATCGTTTTACATTTACAGCTTAATAAAAAATAGCGCAAAATGATAATTCAAAAATTCAATGTAATTGGTATTTCGGTAAGAACGACAAACGAAAATGGTCAATCCGGAAAAGACATTCCGGCACTTTGGAGCCAATTTATGAGTGAAGAAATTCAAAGTAAAATTCCAAATAAGGTTTCGGAAGATCTATTTTGTATTTATACCGATTACGAAAAAGATCATACCAAACCTTACACTACTATTTTAGGCTGTAAAGTTGAAAATCTGGATGTTGTACCTGAAAATATGATTGGTAAAACAATTGAGTCAGCAAATTATGAAGAATTGATTGCCAAAGGAAATTTATCTGAAGGAATTGTTTACAACAAATGGCTGGAAATCTGGAACTCAGATTTAGATCGAAGTTTTACTGCAGATTTTGAAGTTTATGGCGAGAAGACTCAAAACCCGGAAAAAGCAGAAGTTGCTATTTATATCGCACTTCAATAAAATATAGAAACAAAAACGGCGCTAAAATTAGCGCCGTTTTTTATTTAATATATTGTTGATTCCATTCATACATTCCCTTGTCCATTCCTATATTTCTTTATTCACATATAAATTCTTTTGTTCCATAGGAACATTTCGTCGGTAGAAAAATTATATTGTGATCGTTATTGCACGTTCCGTACGAACGTTTGATTTTGACATCATCATTTTTTTTAAAACAATCTAACACATCAAACGTTCCTACGGAACGTAAACTTGGGTCGCTATTATTTTTCTACCGACGAAACATTCCTACGGAATGATAAACAGCTATAAAAAAGTGAAAAACTTTGTTTTTGTTTTTTATATTACGTTGTTCCATAGGAACATTTCGTCGGTAGAAAAATTATATTGTGATCATTATTTTACGTTCCGTAGGAACGTTTGATTTTGACATCATCATTTTTTTTAAAACAATCTAACACATTAAACGTTCCTACGGAACGTAAACTTCGCTGGCTATTTTTTTTTCTACCGACGAAACATTCCTACGGAATGATAAACCGGCGTAGAAAGTAAAAAGCTCTGATTTCATTAAACAAATAATAATCAAAAAGGGACCTTCTCGAAAGTCGAAAAAGCCCCTTTTTTATATGATATTCTAAAAAATTACCAGATTTTAACTCTCTTCTCAGGTTCAACATACATTGCATCTCCTTTTTTGATTCCGAAAGCTTGGTAAAAAGCATCTACGTTCTGGATAGGCACAACTGCTCTGTACATTCCTGGTGAATGCGGATCAGTTTTAACCTGACTTTTGATAGCCTCATCTCTTGATTTTGTTCTCCAAACTGTCGCCCACGAAATAAAGAAACGTTGTTCGGGCGTAAATCCGTCAATTAATCCCGGATTACCATTTGCTTTCAAATACAATTGCAATCCGTCGTAAGCAGCGTTAATTCCACCTAAATCTCCAATATTTTCACCTAAAGTAAATTTACCATCTACGTGAATTCCAGGTAAAGGCTCTAATGCGCTGTATTGATCAGCAAGCTTTGTACCTAATGCAGTAAATTGTTTTAAATCATCAGCTGTCCACCAGTCAACAAGGTTTCCGTCTGCGTTGTAACGTGCACCAGAATCATCAAATCCGTGAGAAATCTCGTGTCCGATTACAGCTCCAATTCCACCATAATTAACTGCTTCGTCAGCTTGGTAATTATAGAAAGGTGGTTGTAAAATCGCCGCTGGGAAAACAATCTCGTTGTAAGACGGGTTGAAATAAGCATTTACAGTTTGCGGAGACATTCCCCATTCTGTTTTATCCACCGGTTTACCTAATTTCGCTAAGTTTTCTGCGTAAGCCCATTTTGATATATTTCTTGAATTATCAAAATAAGTTCCGCCTTCATTAACATTTTTAAGTTCTAGTTTAGAGTAATCTTTCCATTTATCAGGATATCCAATTTTAATGGTCAGTTTCTTCAATTTTTCGATTGCTTTTGTCTTAGTTTCTGCAGACATCCATGGCAATGCATTGATTCTGTTTTCATAAGCCAACATTACATTAGCAATCATATTTTTTGCTTTGTCTTTTGCTTCAGCAGGAAATAATTTCTCTACATACAATTTTCCTAAAGCTTCTCCGGTTGCACCGTTGATAACCTGTAATGCCACTTCTTCACGCGGACGTTGTTTCAAAGCTCCTGTTAATGTTTTTCCGTAGAAATCGAAATTTGCATTTTCAATATCAGTAGATAAAGTTGAAGCTGTTCTGTTTAATAAAGTCCATTTAAGGTATTCTTTCCAGGCTTCTACTTTCTTTTCTGTTAAGGTTTTTTCTAACGCAATCATATAACGCGGCTGTGCTACATTTACTGTATCCAGTTTTGCCATACCAATTCCGGTAAAATATTTATCCCATTGAATTGAAGGTGTATTCTTTTTTAAGTCAGCAACAGCAGTTGGATTGTATTGTTTTCTACGGTCTCTGCGCTCAACACGATCTAATCTTGGAGCAGACAATTCAATTTCTAACGCAAGGATTTGTTTTGCACTTTCTTTTGCTTTTGCCGGAGATTCTCCCAGATACTGCATCATTCTTGCTACGTGTACTTCGTATTTCTCACGTTTTTCTTTCGAATCCTTATCATCTGCGTTGTAGTAATCTTTATCAGATAATCCTAAACCTCCCGGACTTAAGTTCACCGAGTTTTTGTTACTGTTTTTTGCATCAGCACCAACATAAACTCCAAAGAAACCAATTCCGCCCTGAGGCTGCATTTCGATAAAGAAATTTTGTAAATCGGTTACGTTTTTAATTGCATCGATTTTCTTTAAATAAGGCTGAAGTGGTTTTACTCCATTTTTATTACGTCCTACAGTATCCATAATCGTATTGAACAAAGCAATTGCTTTACCCTGATCTGTATTCGATTTGTATTTAGGATCTTTTGACGCTTCTTTTAAGATAGCAAGAGCATCATTATCTGTCTTTTGACGTAGTTCATTAAAACTTCCCCATGAATTTCTATCACTTGGAATTTCAGTCTTTTCTAACCAGGATCCGTTTACGTAACGGAAGAAATCCTGACCCGGACTTACTTTCGTGTCCATATTAGAAAGGTTGATACCCGGTTCTTTTGGTTTAGCATTTTGTGCCTCGATTGTAACACAACAAAGCATTGCTGAAAATGCACAAAACACAGATTTGTTAAGCTGTTTTATCATTTTTATTTATTGAATTAGTATATATACAAACGTATTGTTATTATTTTGAATTCTATGTTAAATTTTATCAATAATTGATTTGGAGAATTTATGAGCAATTATTTTAACCCAAAATGTCTTCTAAAATAATTACATAAACAAAAAACGACGCTTTATCAGCGCCGTTTTTATTTTATAGATTACCAGATTTTAACTCTTTTATCCGTATCAACATACATTTTTTCTCCTTTTTTGATACCGAAAGCATCGTAAAATGCATCAACATTTTGAAGCGGAACATAAGCTCTGTACATTCCTGGAGAATGCGGATCTGTTTTTACCTGATTTTTAATTGCTTCGTCTCTCGTTTTAGTTCTCCATACGGTTGCCCATGAAATAAAGAAACGTTGTTGCGGAGTAAATCCATCAATTAATCCAGGATTTGGATGTGATTTCAAATACAATTGCAAACCATCATAAGCAGCATTAATACCACCTAAATCTCCAATGTTTTCACCTAAAGTAAAATTACCGTCTACGTGAATTCCAGGCAATGGCTCTAAAGCACTGTATTGATCTGCCAAAGCTTTACCAAGTGCTGTAAATTGTGTTAGATCTTCTGGAGTCCACCAGTCTACCAAATTACCTTCGGCATTATAACGTGCTCCTGAATCATCAAAACCATGAGAGATTTCATGACCAATAACCGCTCCAATTCCACCATAATTAACCGCTTCATCAGCTTGGTAATTGTAAAATGGCGGTTGTAAAATTGCTGCAGGGAAAACAATCTCGTTATAAGATGGATTGTAATACGCATTTACAGTTTGCGGCGACATTCCCCACTCTGTTTTATCAACCGGTTTGTTTAGTTTTTCGATTCCTTTTTTGAAATTCCATTTGCTAAGGTTACGGGCATTATCAAAATAACTTCCGCCTTCGGCTACACTTTTAATTTCAAGTGCTGAATAATCTTTCCATTTATCAGGATAACCTACTTTTATAGTAATTTTATTTAACTTTTCAATCGCTTTTACTTTAGTTGCCGCAGACATCCATGTTAAATTATTAATACGATTTTGGTACGCCAAAATAATATTATGAATCATATCTACTGCTTTTGCTTTTGCTTCTGCAGGAAATACTTTTTCTACATATAATTTACCAAGTGCTTCACCAACAGTCGTGTTTACTACCTGTAATGCTTTTTCTTCACGTGGTAATTGTTTTATAGCTCCTCTTAAGGTTTTACTGTAAAAATTAAAATTAGCCGTTTCGATATCTGTAGATAATTTTGTAGCAACGGTATTTAATAAATCCCATTTTAAGTATTCTTTCCACTGTGCTACTTTATTTTGGGTAAAAATAGTTTGCAAAGCTTTCATATACTTTGGCTCCATTACCACGACAGTATCTAATTTTGCCAGTCCCAAACCTGTAAAATAAGCATCCCACTTGATAGCCGGTGTTATTTTTTGAAGTTCAGCAATTGTCATTGGGTTGTATTGCAAACGGCTGTCTCTGCTTTCTACACGATCTAATCTTGGCTTAGATAATTCTGTTTCCAAAGCTAAAATTGTGGCTGCACTTTGTTTTGCTTTTTCAGGAGACTCGCCAATAAACTGCAGCATTTTCGCTACATGAAGCTCGTATTTTGCTCTTTTTTCTTTAGAATCCTTATCTTCAGAAGTGTAGTAATCTTTATCCGGTAAACCTAACTGACTTACACCCAGAGTTACAGAGTTTTTAGAACTGTTTTTTTCATCGGCACCAATATAGATTCCGAAAAAAGCAGCTGTACCTTCCGGTTCAACCTCAACTAAATACTTTTGAAGATCAGCTACGTTTTTAATGGCATCAATCTTTTTAAAATAAGGTTGCAAAGGAGCAATTCCGGCTTTATTTCTTCCAACTGTATCTAGAATCGTTGAAAATAAATTAACCGCTTTACCCTGATCTGTATTTGATTTGTACTTTGGATTTTTAGATGCTTCTTTCAGGATCGACATTGCATCTTTGTCTGTTTTCTTAATCAATTCATTAAAACTTCCCCATGTGGTACGATCGCTGGGGATTTCAGTTTGATTAAGCCAGGTTCCGTTTACGTATTGAAAAAAGTCCTGACTTGGACTAATTTTAGTATTCATGTATGACACATTAATACCCGGTTCCTTTGGGGTTGCATTTTGAGCTTTAACAGCTGTAAATGAAACCGCTGCAAAAAAGGCGCAGAACAAAGGTCTGCTAAGTTGTTTTTTCATTTATATTTAAGTTTTTGGTCGTTATACAAACGTATTCCTAATATCTGAAACGCTATGTTAAAATTATTGAAATAATCGCAAAAAATTAGATTATTCTAACATTTTAATAGATATCATCAAATCTTTTCATGTATTTATTACCGGTTTCTAACTGAATATTAGAATAGTTTTTGGAATATTTGTTACAAATAATTCAAAAAAAAGTGAGAGCCAAAATACAAAATGCTGTTTCCGGAAGAATCGATGCCATCGGGTTACCGATATTGGCGTTATGTTGGGTAAGTTTTTTTTGGGGAACGACCTGGCTTGCCTCAAAAGAGGGTGTTAGATATATGCCAGCTTTGCAATTGGTAACCATTCGTCAGTTTTTAGGTGGAATTTTATATGTAGGTTATTTTTTAATAAAGAAAGAACCCTGGCCAAAAGGAAAAGAATGGCGAACCATATTCGTATTAGCAATTTTAAACTTTATGCTTAGTAATGGCTTAAGTACCTGGGGCGTTAAATATATGAGTAGCGGATTAGGTGCAATAATTACTGCGCTTTTCCCCATCTTTATCATTATTATTAATTTTTTTAACGGCTACAAAATTGCAAGAATGGCTTTGCTTGGAATTTTAATTAGTTTTGGAGGTATTTGTATTCTTTTCATCGATTATATTGCTGATATATTAAAACCAGAATTTCAATTCGGGATTATTTTAATGACTGTATCTACCATTACATGGGCTTTTGGAATTTTACAAACAAAGAAAAAAGCAGCAAGTTTTAACCCTTATTTTAGTTTAGGATTACAGATGCTGATCTCAAGTATATTTTTATTTGGAATTACTGAAGCTGCAGGAATTAATATTCCATTTGCTGAAATCCCAATGCCTTCATGGTGGGCAATTGCCTATTTAGTTATTATTGGTTCGGTTTTAACTTTTATCGCTTTTATCTATTCATTGAAAAATCTTCCAACAGAAATTAGCAGTATTTATGTTTATATCAACCCGATCGTGGCTATGGTTTTAGGCTCTTTTATTTTTGGAGAAATACTTACAAAGGCCGTTGCAATTGGTGCAGTTGTCACATTAACCGGAGTATATTTGGTCAATAAATCTATTAGAAAGGTTAAGAAGTAGATCAAATACGATTTCTACCACAAATTCACGAATTAAAAATAAAAAAATAATTCGTGAATTCGTGGCGATTTACTTCCACTATCCTGTTAAAAACAACACATTATTCGCTTTTTAAAATGTGCTTTTTGTATTTTTGCGCCAAATTATTTTTATGAAATCGTTTCTTTATAAATACCGCAAATTCTTTATTGTTTTATTCGTCTTTTCGGCTGTCACTATATCCCTATTTTATTCGGCTTTAAAGCCACAAAAAACATTACCAATTTATAATCCTGCCGATGTAAACCCTGAATTGGTTGATAGTACGGTACAATATAAAAGCAAATACCACACGATTGCCGATTTTAAATTTGTCAATCAAAACGGAGATACGATTACGCAAAAGAATTATGAAGGTAAAATTTATGTAGCCGACTTTTTCTTTACGACTTGTGGTTCGATTTGTCCAAAAATGACAACGAATCTTGAAGACGTTCAAAAAGCAATTTTAAACAATCCTAAAGTAATGTTGCTTTCGCATACCGTTTTTCCTGAAGTTGACAGTATTCCGGTTCTTAAAGAATATGCCATCAAACATCATGTTGTTGACAGTAAATGGAACTTGGTTACGGGAGACAAAAAAGAAATCTATACAATGGCCAGAAAATCGTATCTGGCGGTAAAACTAGGTCGCCCTGATCAATTATACGATATGGTACACACAGAGAATTTTGTTTTGGTAGATCAAAAAAGGCGTGTTCGTGGTTTTTATGACGGAACCAATAAAGAGGAAATTCAACGTCTTTTAGAAGACATCAATTTCTTGTGTCAGGAGTAAAATCCCTTATTTTTAGAAACATTTAGCATTTACAAAAGTGTTAAATGCCTTTAAATAAAGAATAATTGCCTACTTTTGCAATCTAAATTCAATCTAAATAAGCTTTGCAAAATACTATCCACACTCTAAAAAAAGGCGAGAAAGCCATTATCAAAGATTTTGATATCGATCTTATTCCTCTAAAATTATTAGAAATGGGCTGTTTGCCGGGCAACTTAGTCGAATTGCTTCAAATTGCTCCTTTTGGAGATCCATTATATTTAGATATTAATGGTTCACACGTAGCCATTCGTGTTGAAACTGCTCGTGAAATTGAAGTTGAACTTATCAAAACCAATTTGTAATGAGCATTCAAAATATCAATGTTGCCCTTATCGGGAATCCTAATACAGGAAAAACTTCCGTTTTTAATCAGCTTACAGGACTAAATCAGCAAGTAGGAAATTATCCCGGAATTACGGTTGAGAAAAAAATCGGGTTCTGTAAATTACCGCACAACATCAAAGCCAATATTCTGGATTTACCGGGAACTTATAGTCTGAACGCAAGTTCTATGGACGAAAGTGTGGTTATTGAACTTTTATTAAACAAAAACGATAAATTATATCCGGATGTAGCGGTAGTAGTGACAGATGTTGAAAATCTGAAACGAAATTTACTGATTTATACCCAAATAAAAGACCTTGAAATTCCAACGATTTTAGTCATTAATATGTCGGATCGTATGGAAAGTAAAGGAATCACTTTAGACATTCCTTATCTTGAAGAAAAACTAAAAACCAAAATTGCCTTAGTAAGTTCGCGTAAAGGTTTAGGAATTGATGCATTAAAAGAACTCATTGTTTCTTATAAAACCATTCCGAATGAACCTTGTATGAATGCTTCGGTTATTGACGAAGAATATTTTCAAAAATTACAACACGCTTTCCCTAATCAATTATTGTATAAATTATGGTTGGTTATTACGCAAGACGTGAACTTTTTGAATTTAGATCGAAATGAAATCAGAAGTACTTTTACCAAATCGCATTCTGAATTAAAACGTTTACAGCAAAAAGAAACAATAAAACGTTATCAATTCATCAATGATGTTTTGAAAGAAGGTTTAAAAGTGGATGCCTCGATGGCAAAAGACTTTAGAGCTCAACTCGATCGTGTTTTAACACACAAGGTTTGGGGTTATGTCATTTTCTTAGCGATTTTGTTTTTGATTTTCCAGTCGATTTTCAGTTGGTCAACAATCCCAATGGATTTTATCGACAGCACTTTTGCTTCTTTAAGCAGTTGGGTGGCTCAGGAATTACCAAGCGGAATTCTGACCGATTTACTTTCGCAGGGAATTGTACCGGGAATTGGTGGTGTTATTATCTTTATTCCGCAAATTGCCTTTCTATTCTTGTTCATTTCGATTCTGGAAGAAAGTGGTTATATGAGCCGTGTGGTCTTTTTGATGGATAAAATCATGCGCAAGTTTGGTCTCTCCGGAAAAAGTGTCGTGCCTTTGATTTCAGGAACTGCTTGTGCGATTCCGGCAATTATGGCGACCAGAAATATCGAAAACTGGAAAGAACGTTTGATTACGATCTTGGTAACTCCATTCACGACTTGTTCTGCAAGATTACCGGTTTATACGATTATTATTTCATTGGTAATTCCTGAGGAACGTTTGTTTGGTTTTCTAAATGTACAAGGTTTAGCCTTGATGTTGTTGTATTTATTAGGTTTTGGAACAGCAATTCTCTCGGCTTATATCTTAAACAAAATATTAAAAATAAGTGCTAAAACGTATTTCGTTGTCGAAATGCCAAGTTATAAATTACCTCTTTTCAAGAATGTTGCTATTAATGTAGTGGAGAAAACAAAAGCTTTTGTTGTTGGAGCGGGTAAAATTATCTTAGCGATATCTGTTATTTTATGGTTTTTAGCGTCCTACGGTCCTGGAAGAAATTTTAACGAAGCGGAAGAAATTGTAAAAGAAAGATTTGTTAATACACCTCTTGACGAAACAGCATTTGAAAACGAAGTGGCTTCGCAGAAATTAGAGAACTCGTATATCGGGATTATGGGTAAAGCCATTGAGCCAGCGATTTCTCCGTTAGGTTACGACTGGAAAATAGGAATTGCGATTATCAGTTCGTTTGCTGCGCGTGAAGTTTTCGTAGGAACTCTTGCGACAATTTACAGCGTGGGAAGTAGTGATAACGAAGCTACTATAAAAAGTAAAATGCAGGAAGAGATAAATCCTGAAACGGGTAAGAAGATCTTCAATTTTGCTTCGGGTATTTCATTATTATTATTCTACGCTTTTGCGATGCAATGTGCCAGTACGCTTGCCATTACCAAAAAGGAAACGAATTCATGGAAATGGCCTGCTATGCAGCTTTTCCTGATGAGCGGTCTTGCTTATTTTGTAGCGCTTTTTGCGTATCAACTTTTAAAATAAATGATCATGGTACAAGAAATTATTGCCTTTGTCATATTATTTATCGCCGTTGGTTTTTTGATCAAAAAGTTCTTTTGGAAATCTAAGAAGAAGAAAGATTGCGGTGAAGGGAATTGTGGGTGTTCTTAGAGGAAAGGTGCTGAGTTGCTGATGATTCTAAGTAGCTAAGGTTTTTTACCACAGAGATTCACGAAGGTCTCACAGAGACTCACAAAGTATTTATATTGTTATTGTCAGACTGAGCGAAGTCGAAGTCCGCAAAGATTTTCTACCACAGAGATTTTCTACCACAGAGATTCACGAAGGATTCACAGAGACTCACAAAGATTTTTTGTATTATCCGTAAAGTTCGCTTTGCGAGAAGCTCACAAAGCAATGTGTAAATGTAGGTTAGAATTAAAACATAAAAAAAATGGCTTCAATTATGAAGCCATTTTTTATTACTGAAAACTGATTTTATTAGTAGTAAAAATTCTGTTATTTTTTTATAGATAATTACTTTAAAATTAGCTATTTTCGATGCAATTAATAAACTAACTAAACTACAGAAATGGCGAAAAACTTTAGATCAAGATTTTGGAAATTAAGTAAATGGTCTGCCGGACTTTTTATTTTATTATTTGCATTTAGAATGCTTTATGGTTATGTCGCAGCAGATCCGGCTTCTCGCAATGATTACAGCGATAATTTTTTTGGAAGTATTGATAATCTGCGAAAAAATTATGCCTCAGAAAAAATCGCAATCAAAGGAGATATTCAGGCTGCACCAAATATGGCATCGAGTCAGAAATTTGAAAAGACAGCTTCAATCAAAGCAAAAACATCTGAATTTGATAAAGATGAGAATCTTATTAAATCAAAAACAAAATCATACAATGCTATTATTCAATATGAACAAAATCTGGGGCAAAAAGGCAATAGACAGATTCATTTGCTCATTGGAATAAATCCTGCAAAATTCGAGAATTTCTATCTTGAACTTCAAAAAATTGGAATGCTGAAGGACACAGAAATAACAAAGGTTGACAAAACAAACGAATACCGTCAACTGAATGCTAAAAAGATTTCGATCGAAAAAATGCTTCAATCGCTTATTGAACTAAAGTCAAAAGGAGGCCAAATTGCAGATTTTATTTCCCTGAATGATAAAATTTTAGAAGTGGAAGAGCAATTGCAGGGATTGGGAGTTGAACTTGGAAATTTTAATACCGAAAATGAATTCTGCACCGTAAGATTTTCGATGTACGAAGGAGCGACAGAAAAAAGTATAAGCTTTATTCACAGAACAAAAGTTGCCCTTGAATGGACTATAAAATATTTTGCAATCATTGCAATTACTTCGCTTTTCATCTTAATAGCGATCTTTGTATTACTTTCGATAATTGATAAACTAAAAATTATAGCCGCAGTAAATAATAAACTGAATCAATAATAAATAAAAATGGCTTCATAATTGAAGCCATTTTTTATTTACTGAAAACTGAAACTGAGACTGAAAAACTTATTTAATCCCTTCCCACTCTGCGTAGAACTGAGCCAGGAATAACTCCATAAAACGATGTCTTTCGGCAGCGATTTGTCTTCTAATGATATTTAAAAACCGTTTTAGAGTATTTATCTTTTAAAAAATTGAAATACTTTTGATCTAATTGTAAACTACAAAACACATTAAACCAATGACAGAAGACAAATTTTGGGAAATTATTGAACTTTCCTGGGCAGACTCACCAGCACTTTACAAATTAAGAGCCGAATGTCTAAAAAATAATGATGCTGAAATACTTGAACAATTAAGTGATGAATTGCAAGGTTATATTCTCAAAAATTACAACAAAAGACTTCTTGAACTTAATAAAGAAGATCTAACAAAATTCATTCTCATTTCAGAAGAAAGACTTTATAACATTGATCGAGAGGAAATTCATGAATACACAGATGGCTCTGACGATGGCTTTTTATACTGCCGTTGCTTTATATTAGGCAT
This sequence comes from Flavobacterium sp. C3NV, assembly GCF_046825355.2. Taxonomy (NCBI): domain Bacteria; kingdom Pseudomonadati; phylum Bacteroidota; class Flavobacteriia; order Flavobacteriales; family Flavobacteriaceae; genus Flavobacterium; species Flavobacterium sp. C3NV. The sequence goes on from NZ_JBKQBJ020000009.1 coordinate 161,778, forward strand.
GGGAAAAGAATATTATAATATTATAGACAAAGACCCATCTAAAGCTACATTTGACCTCGAAGCTGAAATCTTTGGATTTTCTGCTTATAGCGTTTATGAGGAAAATTTTGGAGAAGAATTTGATCGTTATTCAATACATTGTATAGAAAGTTTTTCAAATGAGAATGGCTGGTCAAATGAATAATTATTGAGATTCTAAGTGGCTAAGGTTTTTTACCACAGAGATTCACGAAGGTTTCACAGAGGTTCACAAAGATTTTTTTGTATTATTCATAAGCCTCGCTGCGCGAGAAGTTCGCAAAGCTATGTCTAAAATAGAATTTCAAATTAAAACATAAAAACTGAAACTGAGACTGTAAACTTACTTAATCCCTTCCCACTCTGCGTAGAACTGAGCCAGGAATAGCTCCATAAAACGATGTCTTTCGGCAGCGATTTGTTTTCCGGTTTCGGTATTCATTTTATCTTTTAAGAGTAAAAGCTTTTCGTAAAAATGATTTATCGTTGGCGCATTATTCTTTTTATATTCCTCTTTTGTCATATTGGTTATTGGCGCAATTTCAGGATCGTGAAGGGTTCTGTTTTTAAATCCACCATAATTGAACGCTCTTGCCACTCCAATCGCTCCTATTGCGTCTAAACGATCCGCATCCTGAACGATATCCAGTTCTATCGACGAGAACTTCTTTTCGAAATTTCCGCCTTTATATGAGATGTTTTCGATGATATTGACTACATGCTGAATAATTTCTTCTGAAACATTTTCTGATTCTAAAAATAAACGTGCTGTTTTTGGACCTATCGTTTCATCTCCGTTATGAAATTTACTGTCGGCAATATCGTGAAGCAGAGCTCCTAACTGTACAACCGTAAGATCACAATGGGTATCTTTTGCAATTAAGAGCGCATTTTTATAAACGCGTTCTATATGAAACCAATCGTGTCCGCCTTCGGCATCATTTAGTTTTTCTTTTACAAAAGCGATTGTTTTGTTTATCAGTTCAGAATTATTCATATTTTGTTTTGTGTTTATCTGCTTGGTTAATGGCGCACAGATTTTACGGATTAAACGGATTTACGCAGATATTAATTTCTTATTTGTATAAATAATATTTTGGTCTGTTAATTCCGGGGAAATTTTCTAAATAAATTATATTAATTGTGTCATTTATATTATAATCAGAACTTTGTGAATCTCCAAAATAACTTTTATTATTCATTCTAAAACTATATTGGTAAATAATGTCATCTCCTTTTTCTTCCTTTAAAATATGACCTCCTTTACCATTATATCCTTTCTCTTTTACTATTTTTCCAGAGGTTGTTTTACCATACTTCTCAAGTAAAAAATCGTAAATAGGCCATTTTAAAAATGTGTGAAGTATAGATAACAAAAGAACAACAAGTATAAAAACGCTCCAAATTTTAGAGTATCTATTGGTGCTATTTTGCTTTTTATGTTTCAACTTAAGGATTTATACTAATTATTTCGAATAAAAAATGTTGATTGTCAAAGTTTTTCAACCTCAACAATCAACAATATGTTTTAAATATCAATATCAAATGCAAAAATCAATTTTAAATCTAAAATCAGAAATCTGCAATCTAAAATTTTTACAATCTCGCTGGTTCTACCCATTTAAAGATGTGCGATTCTTGCGGAATTACCAATCTTTCTGAGATTCTTGCCATACGAGCCGGTAATTTCATTAGGTAATCACGTGCTTTTTCAGCTTCGTCTGTTAAACCAGTCATTTTATCAATTTCCCACTTGTCCATTAATTTCTGCATGATATCTACATAATCGCTTGCGGTATACACCCCAATACGTTGTGCTGAATCAGAAAATTGTTCGAAAGCAGAGCTGATCTTTTGACCAGATTCTCTTAAAAAGTGCGCCGGCATAACGATTTTTTGTTTCATCATGTATTGAAACGCCAACATCATTTCGCTAGGATCTACTGCAAAAATTCTTGTAACAAATTCGCTATATGCATGGTGATGACGCATTTCGTCACCCGCAATCATTTTACACATTTTAGACAACTTGTTATCACCAAATTTTTTAGCCATCTGGGCTACTCTATTGTGCGAAACGTAAGTTGCTAATTCCTGGAAACTTGTATATACAAAGTTTTTGTATGGGTCAGATCCAGTTCCAATATCAAAACCGTCGTTGATTAAGTGCTGTGTTGTCATTTCGATTTCACGCATATTCACACGACCAGACAAATACAAGTATTTATTCAGTAAATCACCGTGGCGGTTTTCCTCTCCGGTCCATTGACGGATCCATTTTGACCAGCCGTTTCCACCATTTTCTATCTGATTTATACCTTCTACATCCATTAACCATGATTCGTATGTTGGCAAAGCCTCTTCGGTGATGGTATCACCTACAAGCGTAACCCAGAAATCATATGGTAATTCTTTGGCAATTTCACGTAACTCTTTTACCTCCTCAAAGAAATTATCTCCTTCAGAATTAGGCAAAAAGTCTGACGGCTGCCAAATTTTTTCCACTGGAATTAAATACTGTTCAACGAAGCTATCCACGTTTTTTTCCAAAAACTGCATTACTTCTAATCTAATGTTTTTTATAGACATTACTTATTTAAGATTGGGATTTAAGTTTTAGCTCTTCACTAAAAAACAAAAATCTATTTATACTCGTTTACTCCTTCTATAACTGCCTTCTCTGTCATCTCCATTATATCGGCAAAATTATAGTCTTTTACAGCCAAAGCTTTATGAACGGTAAAGGTAAGGCGATTTCCTAAACCTACAGGGAAAAAACCATATTTTACCATTTTCCATGAATTGTTGATACTCACTGGTACTACATACGCAGAAGGTGCATATTTACATAGAATTTTTACACCATTTTGAGCGAATTCTTTAGGTTTTCCTGTTTTACTACGCGTTCCTTCAGGAAAAATAACAGCTGCTCTATTATATTTTTCAATATATTCAGACAAACCTTTAATTGCCGGAATAGCTTGTTTAGGGTCTTTACGGTCGATTAGCACCGATCCTCCGTGTTTCAAATTATATGATACACTTGGGATTCCGCTACCTAACTCTTTCTTGCTTACAAATTTACAATGAAAACGTCTAAAATACCAAATCATTGCAATGATATCATACATACTTTGGTGGTTACAAACAAAAATAATTGGCACTCCTGTTGGTATCGTTTCTCTGTTTTCGATTTTATAGGTTGTTCCCACAAGATTGGTACATCTTAAAAGGAAAAAATTCAAATAATCGACACTTTTTTTATGAGCCTGATAGCCAAAAACATTTAGGCAAATCCATTGTATTGGATGAAATACAAGCAAGCACAAACTAAAAATTATATAGTATATGGCAGATATTGGATAGGAAATTATTTTTTGCATGCTTAAAAAATTAATGCCCAAAAGTAATAAATAAATTTTTAGCTCTATAAAAATTATATAACTACCAATAAATATGTTAGTTACCAAAATAAATCTATTACAAATCGTACAAATTTGACTCCTTTATAATGGCTTAATAAATTGAATTTTACAAATATACGCACGACATACGCTTTATTGTTTATAGAAAATCAGGTTTAAGTTATAAAAACCACATTTGTATGGGTAAATCCTTTACTATTTATTGCCCGGCATAAATTTGAATACAAAGTAATTGTCTAATATTCGTTTGCTTTTGCAATACAATTGTACCTTTGCCAAATAATTGCAATTTTTTCTGAATTAAATGAACTTCACTTACCCAAAAAAGGAACGCTTAAAAAGCAAAACGACAATAGGTTTACTGTTTTCTGAAGGAAAATCGGTTTCTAAATATCCGTTGCGTTTGGTTTACCGTCAAGCGGAAGAAGGTTCAGACGAAAAAATTAAAATGGGCGTTTCGGTTTCTAAGAAATATTTTAAAAAAGCGGTTGATCGTAATTATTTCAAACGTGTTTTAAGAGAAACGTACCGACTGAATAAACATTTGCTTTTAGATAATATTCAGGAACCTTATTCTGTGATGTTTTTTTATCAGACAAAAGACAAATTATCTTACGAAGAAATCAATACCAAAACGATTCAGTTGTTCGAGAAATTCCTTCTGCAAGTAAACAAAACAACTGATTCTGAAGATAAAACCAATTTGTAATCCTTCGATGACAACTTTATTTATCAAATTAGACTAAGAATTATAAAAAAATTGTAGTTTTAGATTTAATTTGAAATAGATATGAAATATATTTTCTTTTTATTCTTTGTCCTTTTGACTTTTTCAGGTTGTAGTAAACACGAGGAACCAGCTAATATGATGATTAGTGCCGTGAAGCTGCCTCCAAAAAATGAATCCGCTGCCAGTTCAGATCTAAAAGATGACATGGCTGACCCTGCTTCTCCTGCAATTCCTCAAAAAATTATTAAAGAAGCTTCGCTAAGATTTGAAACCAATGATCTTCAAGATACTTTCAATCAAATTCAAACTGCAATTGCAGCGAATAAGGCCAGCATACAAAATGATTCTGAAGGAAAAGATTACGATAACGTTTATAGATATTTAACCGTTCGTGTTCCCATTCAAAATTTTGATTCTTTTATAAATGCTATTTCAAAAGGGGTTTCTTATTTTGAAAGAAAAGATATTACTTCGCAAAATGTTACCGAACAATATATTGACTTAACGACAAGACTAAAAACGAAACGAAAACTTGAAGAACGTTATCTTCAAATTCTTCAAAAAGCAACCAAAATAAGTGAAATTCTGGAAATTGAAAAACAGATTTCAGCTATTCGCGAAGAAATTGAAGCTAAAGAAGGGCAATTGAAATATTTAGAAAGCCGAGTTTCTGAAAGTACTGTAACCATAGAATTCTACAAAACGATTGCTCAAAAAGAAGGTGTTAAAGCTTCGTACGGATCTAAAATCTGGGCAGCGATTCAATCCGGATTTTTTAGCCTTTCAGAATTTTTAATATCCATTATTAGCCTTTGGCCCTTTATTATACTATTTTGTGTAGTTGCCTATTTTATTAGAAGAAGATTTAAAAGAAAAAAATTATAATCATGTATCCTTATTTCAAAAAGAAATTTATCATACCTACTGTTGCGGCAGGATTTTTATTTATTGGAACCAGTTTCAAAGACGACTTTTTTGAGATTGCCAAACAAATCGAAATCTTCACGACATTGTTTAAAGCTGTTAACACGAATTATGTCGACGAAACGAATCCGGGCGATTTGATGGACAAAGCCATTAAAAGCATGTTGGGAAGTTTAGATCCTTATACGGTTTACTTTAACGAACAGGATGTTGTCAACTTCAAAATCAATAATACCGGAGAATATACCGGAATTGGCGCTTTGATCTCCAGAAAAAAAGACCGCTTGATTGTTCGCGAACCTTATAAAAATTATCCTGCTGATAAAGCCGGACTAAAAGCGGGTGACGAGATTATACAAATTGGCGATGTTTTGATTGCTGATTTTAAAGATGATGCTTCACAATTATTGAAGGGAACAAAAAACACCAAAATCCAGATTAAATACCTTCGTCAGGGAAAAACCTTTACAACGGAGTTGATTTTGGATGAAGTGGATATTAAATCGGTTCCTTTTTATGGTAAAATCGATGACAAAACGGGTTATATTGTTTTGGCGCACTTTAGCCGAAAGGCATCAAATGAAGTAAAAGAAGCGTTGGAAAAACTTAAAGCAGATGGCGCCACGCAAATTGTGCTTGATTTAAGAGGAAATCCTGGTGGTTTGCTTAACGAAGCTATTGATATTTGTAATTTATTTGTACCTAAGAATGAAGTAATTGTAACTACAAAATCAAGAATCGAAAAACATAACAATACTTATAAAACGACCAAAGAACCTGTTGATACTCAGATTCCACTTGCTATTTTAGTAAACGGAAGAAGCGCTTCTGCGTCTGAAATCGTTTCGGGTGCTTTGCAGGATTTAGATCGCGCCGTGATTTTAGGAACCCGCAGTTTTGGTAAAGGTTTGGTACAGCGTTCTGTTGATTTGACTTACGGAACTCAGCTAAAAGTAACCATTTCACGCTACTATACGCCTTCTGGCCGTTGCATTCAGGCTTTGGATTATGCGCATAAGGATAAAAATGGTGTTGCTCAAAAAACGGATGCCAAAAACTTTAATGCTTTTAAAACCAGAAAAGGAAGAACGGTTTATGATGGTGGTGGTGTATTGCCAGATATCGAATTAGATGAATCTAAAATGAGCCCTATTACGACGGCATTATTAAAAAATGACGGGATTTTTGATTACGCTACAACATATTACTATAAGAATCCAAATTTGGGAGATAAAATCCCAACGGTTTCTGATGCTGATTATGCTAGTTTTAAACAATACCTGAAAGCCAACAAAATCAGTTTTGACACTGAAACGGAAGTAGCTTTGAAAAATACTTTGGCTGCAGCCAAAAATGAAAAAATCGACGAAACGATAGCTCCGGAATATCAGCAATTACTGGCCGCTCTTGAAAAAAGTGAAACGACTTTGCTAGATAAAAATCAAAAAGAGATTAGAAACCTAATTCAGGAAGAATTGATTAAGAGATATCAGTATCAGGAAGGTTTGTACCAATATTACATCAAAAACAACTCTGAGATTAAGAAAGCGGTTGGTGTTTTAAACAATCAAACGGAGTATAAAACAATTTTGAAAATGTAACATTGAAATTTGATCTTTAAATAAAAAGTCAAAATTTTACATTATTTCTCTAAAAACAAATGACCCTACTTTTATAGGGTCATTTGTTTTTTTGTCTATTGCTATTATCCTGGAAACGACAAATACAATTATTGCTTATCAAAAAGTACTGTTACCAAGATTTTGAAGTCATAAATTTTGAAAGATTTAATAAAAGTGAATATTTAGAAACCTTCTAATAACAGCTTTTACTTAAAAACCTGGTTCCGGAGGTCTATTTGAAACCGTATTATCCGATACTAATATTTCTTTTCCTTCCAGAAATTTATTTAAAACGACATCATTTAATAACCAGGGTTGGCCTATCCATCTTAATATTCCCTGATTGTCAATTAAAAAAGTTTTAGGTATAGCATAACCTCCGTAGGCATTATCAACTACAAAATCATTTAGGGCTTTTTTAGTTTGATCACTAACTACAATTGACTTGAACTTTACTCTTTCTAGTGTTTTTTTAGTTTTCTCAGGTGATTCATCTGTAATGGAAACAAAAACAAAATCCTTTTTATCTTTAAATCTTTCCTGAGTTTTATTCAAATTTGGAACTTCGGCCAAACAGCTTGTACACCAGGTTGCCCAAAATTCCAGCAGAATATATTTGCCTTTAAGATTTTTATCTTTGGGAGCATTTGCTAAATAATCTGTGATATTAAGATCCGGAACCTTATCGCCTACTTTTAGCTTAATTTGACTAAACGTGTTTTGCGCAAATGCGAAAACAAAAACGAATAAAAGAAGTTTTCTCATAGTATTTTTTTGATCTAATTTAAATAAAAATATAATTCAAAACTTACAGAATAAAAAAACCGTTATATACTTAAAAAGTAAATAACGGTTTGAACTCCTTTGAAACCAAAAGATATATAGGGGATAATAATAATTCTTCGGATGTGTTTTTGTACAGTTAATTATTCCCTTACCATCTCGATATGCGGAATATCATCTTCAAGATACATTTCGCTGCTTTGAACAAATCCGTGGCTTTCGTAGAATTTCTTTAAATACAATTGTGCACCAATGGTGATTTTATCTTTATCGAAATTGGATTTTATGGCCGCAATTGCTTCACGCATTAAATCATGTCCCCACTTTCTGTCGCGATAATTGGCATCAACTACCACTCTGCCAATTGAGGCGTTGTCGAAACTAATTCCGGCATCGAATAAACGAACATAAGCGACGGTTTTACCATCGTATTCGCCAATTAGGTGTAATGCTTTCTTATCTTTTCCGTCAAGATCTAAATAGACGCAATTTTGCTCTACTACAAAGATCTCACTTCTTAGTTTGAGTAAATCATATAACTCGTGAACCGTTAATGCGTCAAACGGCTTTATTTTCCATTTTAATTCCATTCTGTATTTATTCCTTATTTCTGTTGATTGTTTTTATTTCAAAAAGTGATGTAAGAATTTACTTTTATCGCTTATCAATTTTTACAGATTTTATAATGGCTTCTAAATCGAACATTAAATCTCTTTCCTGATTTGATGGCGAGTAACAAAATCCTTCGATGACCAAAATTCGATTGTACATTTTGTCTACAATAGCGTAATTAATGAATGGCCCGGCCATGAAGTCATTTTTGAGCTCCCAGGTTCCCTTGGTTTCATAAGCTTGTTTTCCGTCCAGCATTGTAGTCGAAAAATAGGGTGCATAGGCTTCACCTGTAATCATTCGGGTATTGGGTTCGCGGCCTTTAATATAAAATCCAACCGAATCGCGCATTTTGACAATATCCTCGACAAGATCTGAGCTTTTCTTAAAACTACGAATGGGAATCTGGTAAATAAGTAAACTTGTATTACCGCTTATAATGTCTTTTTTAAGCCAAATAAAATTCTTTTTGTGCAGCATGTATTCGTAACCAATTGGGATCTGCAAATCGATGTGGAATTTGTTTTTTATAACCGTAGGGTTCAATAGTGATTTACTATTGTCTTCCTGGATTTTCTGAATTTCGGCATCGCGGATGATTTTAATAATTTGTGTAGAATTGAGTTCGATACTACAAATAATATCATCGACTGATTTTCCGTAGATACGAAATGTGTTATGCGGCAAAGAGTTACTGTGCGTAATTTCGAATTTTTCTGTAGTTGCTTTTTTTACTACAATAATGCTTCGGCTATCGGTAACAAAACCTTCAAGCAAACGTGCGGGGTATTGATTTATGGTAAATAGAGGTTCCTCCTGAGTAAGGCCTAAAACGGGTGAAGCAAATTTATTTCGAATACTGTCTCCTACTTCTCCATACCACAACTGATCGTCTATAATAATAGAAATCGAATTGGTTTTACCGGATACGGGCTGGGGTTTCTCATTTTTTAAACAAGAAATCAAGAGAAACGGAATTAACAGCAATAAAAAATGGGTTTTATTCATTTTCTTAATTTATGAAATAAAACCCAAATTTATGTAAGATTTTTTAACTATCCGTTTATTTTAAGTTTCATTCCTGGTTTAATGTCTCCGTCTTTAATATTATTCCATTTTTTAATATCTGAAATTGTAACTCCAGGATATTTTTTAGAAATACTATACAACGAATCTCCTTTTTTAACGTAATAGTCTTCTCCAAGATCTTTGGTTGAAGTCGCTTTTTTCTTGAATGAATCAATCGAAGAATTTGAAGCTACTGCAGTATTTACAGCATGTTCGTCAATAATATCCGGTACAATTTTAGAAACCGTTAAAGATTTACCTAAACCAATATTATTTGAAGTTAAACTATTAATCTCTTTTAATTCAGCAATATTCATACCGAATTTTTTCGCAATGCTTCCTAAGTTATCGCCAGTCGCTACCACGTATACGTCGTATACTTTTGAGTTTTTATCTTTATCATCGGCAAGTGCAACGGCTTCTTCAGCTTTTTTCTCTATTGCAAGAGTTGCTTTTACTTCTTTTGGATTTTTGACAACTGCATCGATATCTGATTTAATCTTTAAATTTCTACCCAGTGCAACCGAGTTTGTTTTTAGATTATTCCATTTTTTTAAGTCGATCACATTTACATTGTATCTGGCAGCAATAGCACCTAAATTATCTCCTTTGCGAACTTTATACCACTTAACATCAGTATCAGCTGGTTCGATTGTTTTCTCTAGTTTTGCTTTTGCTTTAGGCGTAACCTTCAAAGCCAACTGTGTAGGCATTGTTTTATTTCGTGATTGATAGGCTACGTAGTCATAAATTTTATCTTCGTTTGAAACGAAAGTGGCTATTTTATCTTTTGGCAAGCGCAGGTAATGTGCTTCGCCTTGATAAAAAGGTACTACATTTAATTTATACGAAGGATTTAAAAGTTGTATTTGAGATTGTGGCATGTCTAACAAATCTGCGATTTGTTTGAATGACATTTGATTTTTGATCTGTACCGTATCGGTTTCAAAATTTTTAACTACTGCTCTTTGCGGATTGATTCCGTGTTCTTTATGGTATTCAAAAAGATACATTGTAGCTAAAAAAGCGGGAACATAACCTTGGGTTTCTTTTGGAAGATGGTTACGAATGTCCCAGTATTTAGTTTTTCCGCCAGAGCGACGAATTGCTTTGGTAACATTTCCCGGTCCTGAATTGTATGATGCTAAAACAAGTTCCCAATCGCCAAAAATGTTGAACATCTTGCTCATGTATTCTGATGCAGCGGCTGTAGCTTTAAGAGGATCACTACGCTCATCAATATAAGAATCGATTTTAAGGGCATATTGTTTACCGGTTCCGTACATGAATTGCCAAATTCCGGTGGCGCCCATTTTAGAAACTGCTTTAGGATTTAAAGCAGATTCTACAACGGCTAAATATTTAATTTCTAAAGGCACATTTTGTCTGGCAAAAGCGTCTTCAAATATTGGAAAATAATATTCTGATAAAGACATTAATCGTGAAAATGATTTTTTACGATTTTTAAGAAATGACTTTATTATGTTTTCTAAACCCTGATTGTATTCAATGTTAAAAGGTGATTTACCATTCATTGCCTGAAGACGCTCTTTAAGCAATTCTGTTGGCAACTCTTCATCTACAGTAACATCTGTATTGATGGTTTGAATGTCTTTTGTAAGATCATCGTAAATATCTAAACTTACTAATTCGTTCATCCAGAGACTGTCAACGCGAGTTGCCATTTCGTCTCTTTTGAAAGTATTTTTAACAGAATCTAAATACGATATCTTTACAATGGGTTTAATTTCAACATCTGTCTTTGCAATATCCTGCGCAAACATCGACATAGAAAAAAACACCGAAACCACTATTGATATTTTTTTTACAATCATATAACATTTTTTTAAAATTCTATAATTCAAACCATTACAGAAGACCTACTTTTGCAAACTTAAAGAGTTTATGCATGTAAACTATCTAAAAAAATGTTAATTGTGATTTTTTAGTCTAAAATCGCAGCGATTCCAGGTAAAACTTTTCCTTCTAACATTTCAAGCATAGCCCCACCACCAGTGGATACATAACTCATTTTATCTTCGAATCCGAATTGTTTTACAGCAGCAACTGAATCTCCACCACCTACTAATGAAAATGCTCCATTTTCTGTAGCTTCGGCGATATAATCACCTAATGCAATTGTTCCTTTTGCGAATGATTCCATTTCGAAAACTCCTAATGGACCATTCCATAAAATAGTTTTTGACTCTAAAATTACTTTTTTGAAGTTCTCTAAAGATTTAGGACCTGCATCAAGACCTTGCCATCCGTCTGGAATTTCTTTTACATCTACCACTTTTGTATTTGCTGTGTTTGAGAAATCATCTGCAGCAATTACATCAACCGGAATATGAATCTGAACTCCTTTTTCTTTAGCCAGTCTTAAAATTTCAAGTGCTAATTCTTGTTTGTCATCTTCACAAATAGAATCTCCAATTTTACCACCTTGTGCTTTAATGAATGTAAAAGTCATTCCGCCACCAATGATCATGTGATCTACTTTGTCTAAGATATTTTCGATAACGGTAATTTTTGATGATACTTTAGATCCTCCAAGAACTGCTGTTACCGGTTTTTCGCTATTTTTAAGTACTTTGTTTAAGCTTTCTATTTCTTTTGCCAACAATGTTCCGAAACATTTTTCTGTTGGAAAGAATTGAGCAATAATAGTTGTTGAAGCGTGCGCTCTGTGAGCAGTTCCAAAAGCATCGTTTACATAGATGTCTCCAAGTGACGCTAATTCTTTTGCGAAAGCAACATCTCCAGCTTCTTCTTCAGCATGAAAACGTAAATTTTCAAGTAATAAAACTTCTCCTGGTTTTAAATCTTTGGCTGCAGTCTGAGCTACTTCTCCAACACAGTTTTCGGCAAATTTAACCTCAACTCCTAAAATTTCTGAAGCTGTTTTTAAAATATGTTTTAAAGAATATTTTTCTTCAACACCTTTTGGTCTTCCTAAATGCGACATCAAAATTACACTTCCTCCTTGTGCCAAAATAGCATCAATTGTTGGTTTTGCAGCTTCGATACGTGTAGCATCTGTTACATTAAAATTTTCATCCAATGGTACATTAAAGTCAACACGGATAATTGCTTTTTTATTCTTAAAATCGAAATCGTTTAAAGTTTTCATTATATAGTTTTTTAGTTTTTTTTGAAAGAAAAACAAATATAGAACTTTTAAAGTATCATAAATATAAAAATAACCTATCTATAACAGCGAAAACGTTATAAGTTAAGAAAAAAAACAAATTTGCCCGTAAAATGATGAAAATGCTCCTTAATCGTGAACCGGACTTTGTGTACAAGGACAGTTACTGATGGATTGTAAGAAATCGAAACCAATAGTTACCGAGTGTGTTCCTGTATTATAGTTTCCTAAATCGTTAAACATTACCTGATACGAGTATCCGAAGTAAAATTTAGATTTCATGAAACCTACCATTGGCCCAACTGATAATGGTTTTGGGAACTGGTCGTTTAGGAAACGGTATGAAACTCCTACCCAATAGTAATCTTCGTAACGGTTGTAACGTCTGTACTTGAAGTTGAAATCGGTTGTAGAACGTCCATCACTGGCAAAATACTGGTAGTAAATAGATGGTTCATATTCGATACGGTTATTTTCGCCGTCTTTAAATACAAAACCTGAATATACCTGATAGTTTGAAAGTAAATTAGGTTCTACACCTCTGTATTTATCGGTGTTTTTCTTTAAAACGTTGTTGGCATTAAAACTTAAGTAGAAGCCTTTGTTACGGTATAAGGCACTAATATCAAAGTTGTTATTGGCATTGTAACGATTGTCTGTTACAGAAGGATCTATAACAGGATGCTCGATTGTAGTATTGAACTCATCAGTATCAATACGAAATGTATTGAAGTTGTAGGAAAGTCCAAAAGACAGATATTGCTTTGAATAATAATCTAAAATGATATGGTGCGCAAAGGAAACTTTTGCTCCGGTTTGACGCGTATAACCGTTTCTGTCATTATAAAGCGAGATACCCACTCCGGAACGATCCAGAACTCTAAAATCAGCATACAGCGACTGGTTTTGCGGTGCATCTTTAATACCCACCCATTGTGTAAGACCATTGGCTCTAATTCTAAGGTTATCTCCAATACCGGCAAAGGCAGGTGAAATAACAAAAGGATTGTCTGCTAAATATTGTGTAAATACTGGTAGGTTTAACTCTTGGCTGTAACTTGTTGTTACAGCCATGAGTACTAAAGATAAAATAAACTTTTTCATTGTAATTAATTTTTTAGACAACATCATTAGGGGCTCTTATTTTGTTATCTGTATAAAGTGAAATGTCCTACAAACTCTCTGTCATCCTTCGCATCATTCAATTTAAGAACATACCAGTAATCTCCTGAAGGTAAATCGGCACCGTTGTATCTACCGTCCCATTTTTGACCGTAGTGATACTTAGCAATTACACGACCGTATCTGTCGAAGATAGAGAACTCAAGGTTGTTGTAAATATTTGTACAACCAGGACCCCATGTTGTGTTGGTAGCACCAGCAGGAGTAAAGTAATTATCTAAACAAACATCAATAAAGATTTTAGGAACTGTTATTGTCACAGTACATCCGTTTTTGTCTCTAACTATTACCACATAATCTCCAGTTTTGTAGATTTTGTATTTATTAGATGATGTAAACGGTTCTCCGTTGAAACTATACTCATAACCAGGAGCTCCACCACCAGCAGTAACCGAAATGATATTCATTTCTTGCTGACCCGGAGTTTCTACAAGTGTTAACGGATCGTATGCTTTGATGTCGAAACTTGCCGTTGGCACTTTACATCCGTTAGTATGTCTTGCCACAATAAAGTGTCTTCCAGGGGCAACATTTGTAAAGATGTTACCTGGTTGGAAAGGACCTACATCACTATCAAGCGCATAATCTACTTGTGTAAGATCAGTGTTACTCTCATCAACTGTAACCGTTACCATGTTTGATTGTGAATTGTTTACACAATCGTAGTTAACTTCTACAGTTGGGTTAAGAGTTACTGGTTCCGGCATATCTACCGTAACTTCAGTCATACATCCGCTGTTATCTATAATGTAAACTATGTGTTTACCTCCTGATAATCCGCTGTAATCTTGTGTATCGCCATCAACCGGAAGGAATGGACCTTTGTCATTATCAAGACTTGCTGTATAAGGCGCTGTTCCTCCAATAATCTGAATCGCAAATACACCATTTTTGTCTCCTACACAAACCTCTGGAATCATAGAATTTGGAATCTCCACTGCTGAAAGCGGTGCCGGTTCTTTTACTTCTACGTCCTTAAGGAATACATAACATTCGTTTTCATCCTGAACTAATACATCGTAGAAACCTGGTTTAAGGTTTTCGAATACATTTTTATCAAAGAACTGTTTAAATTCTGGTTCGATTGCATATTTATATGCTCCTACACCACCAGTTGCGTTTACAGTAATTTTACCATTGTTATAACCATTACAAGTTAAAGGTGTTGCAACAGCATCAGCTGTTAATGAAGTATCCGGTTCTGTTAACTCGAACAAAGTAGATACTGTATCACAATCTAAGCTTGTAATTTTTACGATATAAGTTCCAATTGGTAATTCTGTAAATGTACCTGGAATAACCTGTGCCGGAGCTGGAGTAATATCGACACCTGCAGCATTTTGCAAGGTATAAACATAGTTTCCTAAACCTCCATTTGCTAACACACTGATAGAACCCGTAGCACCACCTTTACATTTAATATCAATTTTGCTAGAGCGCTCAAATCCTAATGCAGGAACTGGTGAGAACTCACTAGTGTTAGACACGTAGCTCTTACAATCATTAGCATCTTTTACAAAATACTTGTATTCAGTTTTTGCTGTTGTTACAGGTAATGTAATATCTACAAAAGAATTAAATGGTCCTGTGTAAGTAATTCCATCTGCACTATAATAGTACGGAGCGTTTCCTCCAGTAGCTGTTAACCTCACAACCGGAACTTGTTTACAACTTTCAGTTTTTTGAATTTCTAAATTTGCTTTTACAATTTCTGGCTGATCAATTGTCACTTTGTTAGAGTCATTTGTACAAGTCCAAGTGTCATTTACAGTAACATAATATGTTCCTGCTTTTAGACCTGTAAACTGATTTCCTCCTTGTAATTGCTCAACTGTAACAGTTCCATCAATTAATACACCGTGTAGTGTATAAGAATAGTTTCCTGAACCTCCGGTAATTGTATTAATTGTTACCACTCCGTCTTCATTGTCGAAACAAGAAAGCATTGGTGTAGCACTAATTGTAATACTAATTGGCGTTGGGTTTTCTAATTTAGCATCAACAAAACTTTCACAACCTAAAGCATCTTTAACATATACCCTATAATCACCGGCTGTTAATTTGTCAAAAATTGGCGACTCGTTATATCCTTTAACGATAATAGTACCAGATCTTAATTCGTATAAGTACTCACCTGGCCATCCACCAGTTGCTGAAGCAACGATTATACCATCATTATTATCTGTAACGCAGGTAATTTCTGATTGCGTTTTAGTAACCGTTAATGCTGCCGTTGGCTGGTTGATTGTAAATGTTGTCTCAACTGTACATTCTGGTTTGTTTACCAATTTAGCTACAATTTTGTACTGACCTGCCGCCATGTTATCAACCCAAATTGGACCTGCACTTGTTGTTCTATCAGTGATTGGTAAAACTCCGCCTGTAATTGTATATTCAAACGGACCTGCGTCATTATCTGGAATTAACTGATTGTCTACGAAAGTTAATTGTACTCTTGTAGTTGTTCCAAAACAAACATTCTCATTTTCCGGTTTAGCGATGATGTCGAATGTGTTTGGATTATTGATAAAGTGAACTGCCTGAATCGTACAATTTGTAGCAGGATTCGTTACTGTCACGATATAATTACCAATTCCTAAATCTGTAAAGATTCCGTCTGTACTAGGAGTCGGACCATAAACCGTTCCGTTTGTTCCGCTTAAACTATAGTTTAATCCGGTAATTACAGCTCCTGTTACTGATTTTACTGTTACTGTGATATCTTCATTGTCTACGCAAGTAATCGCATTATCAACTTTGATAACCACATTATCCATTGCAGTAAATGGTACGATTTCATATGTTCCAACCGCAGTACCAATACATTCGTTTTCATCATAAACGTTTATTGTATAAGAACCTCCTTTGTAATCTTTCTCTGTAAAGACATTTCGTGGTCCTTTATAAACCTGGGTTACACCATTAATGAATTCATAAGTATACTCCCCTGTTCCACCCGTAACACCATTAACTGTTATAGTTGCGTAGTTACTAATGTTATCAGTAGTACAACCATAAGGAGTTACAACTGGGTTTGGTACCTTAATTTCCAATGGTTGCTTCACTTCAACAGTTTTATCAGCAGGACAACCTCTTCCTGAAAGTACAGAAACGGTATATGTTCCTGCTATTAATCCTTTAAATACTGGATTCTCTTGTGGTGTTCCACCATTTAGACTGTACATGTATTTAGGGTTATCATTTACTCCAGGACTTGTTGGAGCAAGACTTGCTGTAATTGTTCCGTCATTTCCACCATTACAAGAAACCATAGTAGGAATTGCATCAAATCCGGTAACTTTTGTTGCTTCATCTAAAACAAATACAACTTCATCTGTACAATTACTTGGTGTTCCTAAATCAGTAACAATAATAGTATGTGAACCAGCAAATAACTTATCAAATACTGCAGGTGTTCCTGTTATTGTTCTAACTCCATCAATAGTAAAACTAAAGTTACCTGATCCTCCTGTTGCACTTGCAGTAACTTGTCCGTCACCGTCTGCACATGTTGTCAAATCATTTGGCTCTACTTTTAAAATTACTGGTTCTAAAATATCCACAACCGCTTTAAATTCAAACGGACAACCAAATTTATCTTTTACAACTAAATCATAAACTCCAGTCGCTTTTACTTTAAATTTAGTCTCAGGTTGGAATCCGCTTCCTATACTGTATGTAAATGGTCCCATTCCGGTTCCAGGCGTAACTACAATTTCATAATATCCATCAGCATCAGCACATTGTGATGTTACACTAGCAGTAAATCCTGCAGGCAACGGATCAATTTTGATGTCTACAATTATTGGAGCAGAGATACATCCGTTTTGATCTTTTGCATAAACATACCATGATGGTGTTGCCGGATCTAACTCTCTCGTAGCTTCCGGTAAGAATGCTCCCGGTGTAGCTGTTGGACTTACAGGAACAAATGAATAGGTATAATCACCTGCTCCACCGTGACCTGCAACTGTTACTACAGCTCCAGTTGTACAATTAGCATTTATATTATCTTCTTCTGTAACTGTTACAGCAACAGGATCATTTACAACAACTGTGAAAGTTGTTGGACAACTTGTGATATCATCAAGGATATCAATTTTGTAAGATCCCTTAGCTAAATTAGATAAAGTAACTACAGCATCAGAAGTTGTAACTGGTGCCAAAGGAGCATCAGTATCTTTTGTTATTGTATAAGTATATGTTCCTTTGAAATCAGAAATTGTAAAGACTGCTTTTCCGTCATCAGTACCAATACAAGATTTCGCAAATGCGTCACCTGTAGCTTGAATTCTAACAACATCTTTTATAGTTAATACATCACTGAAAGTACATTTATTACTATCCGTAACTTCAAATTTATAATCACCAAATGGTAATCCTGTGAATACAGCCGGAACTGCATTTCCTGTTGTTGGGATCATCGCATAAGCTGTTGTTGGCGTTCCATTGAATTCTGTAATTCTGAATTCTAATGCGCCTACACCATTTGTCGCTGTAACCGTAACATTACTGCTGTTTCCAGAAGCACATGTAATAGCTGTCGGTGAGAATGTTAAAGCACTTGGCTTGTTTAACGGAACAATCGGAACTGTTACCGGACTTGTTTCACATCCATTAGCATCTCTAACTGTATACGTAACAGATGCAATTGAACCATCATTACTTACTGAAATACGATCTAATGAATCGTATCCTTTACCATCAAAGTTATACTCATATGTTCCAGTTCCGGTACCACCTTTACCTTCTACCACTATTTCAGTCAATGTGCTACAAGATGTATTTGCTGTAATCGAATGATCTGCCTCTAATAAAGGTGGCTCTGTAATTGTAATTGTACTTGCTAATGAAGAACAACCTTTTCCATCTGTTACCACTACTGTGTAAGTATCCGCAGGTAAACCTGTATAAGCTCCGCTTGTATCACCAGTAGTATTAACAATACCTTTTACACTTGTAAGTACAAATTTATAAGGTGCAACTCCACCCGATGGCACAACAGTTAAACTACCGTTACTTTCAGTAAAACATCTTACATTAGTTTGTGAATCTGCAAGAGTTGGAATTTTTGGTTCGTTTACTGTTACAGGCGTTGTTGTAACTGTACATGGTAGATTACTATCTGAAATTTCAAAAGTGTAAACCCCGAAAGCAGTTACAGATTCGGTAAAATTACCCGTAGTTGGTTTTGGAAGCCCAACTGGGTTTCCATCTAAATACATTTGGTAAGTATAATCCGTTTTACCACCTTGAATTTCAACATCGATTCTTGCTGGTACATCACCAGTACAGAAAAGATCTTTATCTACTGTTGCAGTAGCAATTAAACGCTCTTCAATTATGTATTCTATATCATCAGTACATCCGTTATCATCAGTTAAGACAATTTTGTATGTTCCTGCTTTTGTAAATGTTATGTTATTACCTGTTGGTAAACCATCTACAGTAAATGTTTTGTTACCATTGTACGTTGTAGATATTGCAGCATCTCCAAAATTAATTGTAATATCTGTATCAACAAAACATTGCTGTGCCGGTACCTTAAGTTCTGGAGCTACATTGTAAACAACCGTAATTGGTTTAAGTACAGATGTACATCCTTTAGAATCTCTTACAAAAACATCCCACGATAGATCTGTTAAGTTTGTATGAGCTGTAAAAGGTATACTAATATCTTTAAACTCTGTTGCAGCAGGAACACCAGCTCCAACTTTAACAACAGCATAGGTATAATTTGCAGTTCCTCCTGTTATACCAGACACCGTAATTTGTGAATCTGGTTGTGAACAATATACTTTGGTAGCATCTACTGTAAAGTCAATTGCAGCCGGCATCGTGATTATAACATTAGCGGATTTAGAACACTGTGTTTTAGTATCTGTTATTGTTACCGTATACTCTCCCTCTTCAAGTCCTGTTACTGTAATAACATCATTAGCTTGAGTTGGTGTGTTGTAAGCCAATCCGGTTGGATTACTTGTTACTGCAATCGAATAGTTTCCAGTTGAACTGAAATTAGAAACTGTAAATGTTGCCTCACCGTTATTATCAATTCCGTTTGCCGTGTTACAGCTTACATTCACTGATGATGTTTTAACAATATTAATCTTAGTTAAATTTTTAACAGTGTATGGTCTTTCGATAGAACATCCTCTAACATCTGTAATTCTGAACGTGTAAGTACCAGCCTTTAAACCAGTAAATACAGGTGAAGTTAAATTGTCATGTGCATCAGCTAATGGAGCAATTATCTCATATTTAGCAATTGCATAACCTCCAACTGCTGTTAAAGTAACTTCTGTTAATTCATCTGGACAAGTAGGTTCTACTGTTACATCAAAATCAATATCTGTCAATTGTATGAAAGGACTAACTGTTACACTTCCATTTGCTGTACAACCATTGGCATCAGTTACAAAATAATCTACTGTATGCGGGTTTTTATCATTTGGAATAATCACTTTAGCACCGTCAGAATTTGTGCCACCATCAAAACTATATTGATATTTATATGAACCTGTTCCTCCAGTTGCTGCAAATGTTACTTCAGCTTCTTCCGGATTATTTCCTGTAAGACATCCGAAATCTTTAAGAGTATGCTTAACTTCTAAATCATCTACTGGTTCCCCAACTTGATAATCTAAGGATAGCGAACATTTTCTCTTAGAAGTTACCGTAATTCTATAATCTTCTTTAGGAAGATTTGTAAATACATTATCTGTTTGTACAATACCTGCCGGTAAAGCTGCACCTGATACTAATGAAATAGCATAAGTATAAGCCGGATCATTATTTCCTGCCAATAAATTTACTGTAATTGTTCCGGTAGCACCACCTTTACAAAGTACATTAGTTACCACAGCATCAAAAGTAACATCAGTTCCTTTTTCTAATTTAAATTCTGCACTAGTAGAACAACCTGTATTAACATTATCAGTCATCGTTAATGTATACGTAGTATTTTCATTAAGACCTGTAACAGTGTTAGTACCTATTACAATACCTGCATGCGCTGGGCTTATATTATAGCTATAATCACCTGAACCACCTGTTGGAACAAATGATATTGCACCATTACTAATACCACAATCAGGTAGTAAAGATGGAGATGGTACTAATTTTAGAGGTTCATCAATGTTAATAGTTTGTTCATATTCACAATCATTTTTGTCTTTGATTGTAACTTTATGACTTCCTGAATGTTGATCAGTTATTGTATAAGGGAAAGTACCTGTGTATTTTTCAAATAAACCATTATCCAATTTTATATAATATGGCGCTATTCCTACCTTGCTTAAAGTAACAGCAATTTCATATTTATCCTGAGCTACACATTTATTAGCTACATCTAAAGTAATTTCCGGACTTGGATCTTTAGTAATCACCTGACCTAAAGTAACAGGACAACCCTGACTATCTTTTACTACAATATTCCAGTTAGTTGTTGTTGCAGAATAAGGTAATTCCAGAACATTACTATCACCAAATGATGTTGGTGCTGTTGCTGGTGCCGTATACGCTCCATAAGTATATGGTCCTGTTCCACCACCTGCAGTAACCGTTACAATCGCACCTTTGTTGCAATTTGCATTTATTACATTCGTAACAGACGCCTGAAGTGCAGATGCTGGTTGTCTGATTTGGAATGGTGTGGTAGTTGAACATTGAGTTCCACCAATTTCTTTAATATAAAGTATGTAATTACCTGGCAATAAACCTGTGATTGTTGCACTGTAAGGAGCTGCTGTAATGTTATCAGATTTTGGAGGTAAAATTGGCAAATTGGTCAAATTATCTCTTACTTCATAGTAAATTTCAGTACTACCTAAATCAGTTACTTCAAAACTTAACTCACCATTATTAGAATTATAACAAGTTACATTCTTTGGCGTAGCTGTAACTGTAATATCTGATATTTTACTAGTTTTATATTCTAAATAAGATGGACATCCAACGTTATCAATAACAACAAATGTATACTTAGTATTTTGTTCTAACTTAGTAAAAGTATAATCTCTATCTGCTATAGGACCAGATGTTGTACCAAGTCCATAGATAGAATATGTGAAAGGTGCGTTACCTGAAAGTGGTAACAGTTCTACTTTAACAGAAATACCTTCGATACAATCTTTACCAACCTCCTCAGCACTAAATTCTAAATAAGGAGGTGGTGTAATTCTTATTGGATCACTTTCAAATTTACAACCTTTTGCATCTACTATATTGATGAAATAATCACCAAAACCTAAATTAGGAAAATTGTGATTTACGCTTGCAGCTGCAGTTGTATTTGCAGTGTAGGTATCTATTTCTTTCATCGTATTATCATATAAATAATACTTAAATGGCGCAGTACCTCCAGAAGTAGTTTTAAGTTTAATATCTATGCTTCCTGGTTGTGTGCTATTACATGTAATTCCGTTTGCCTTAATATCTACATCAATTGCCGCAGGAGGTAAGACATTCGCTGTACCACTAACTTCACAATTTTTACTGTCTCTAACAACATAAGCATAACTTCCTGCTGCTAAACCACCGTAAACAAATTGATCAATGAAACCTCCACCATTAAAACTATATTTAAATGGCCCAACTCCCGTTAATGCTTCCAGTTTTACTGATCCGTCTTTGTCTCCATTACAAGTTGGACTTACTTCTGTTATTTTAGCAGTTACCAGATCTGCATCTTTTACTTCAACTGCAACCGTTTCTTTCTTACATCCGTTTGCATCAGTAATTTCAAATTGATAAATACCAGCTGTTGAAACTGGATAATCAAAAAACGTTCCCGTAAAAGTATTTCCTGTAGTTGAATAATTACCTCCATCAATTTTTACTTCATAAGTAAAGTCTTGTTTTCCTCCACTTACAACTTTAACTCTTATATTACCATCAATTGGAGTAACTAATGTACATGTAAGCCCTGTAGTCAACTCTGCGCTTACAGTCATTGCATCATAAACAGTAACACTTGTAGTTCCCGTACAACCGTTAGCATCTTTTACAGTAATGGTATAAGTTCCTGCTCCTACCGTAAATGTATTTGACGGATTTGGTGCAACACCTGTATTAATTGTAAAAGTATATGGCGCAACACCACCATGACCTTCAGCTTCAATTATAAATGCATTTCCAGAAGCAGTACATTGATTGGTAACATCAGCGCTAACCGTTGGTGCTAAATCTTTAGCAATAGGTACATCTATTTTAACAGTACACTTATTACTGTCTTTTACCCAAACATCCCAATTTGCATTTGTTGTTGGATTTAGATCAGCACTTGCAGCATCTTTAAACTCAGAATCTGCCGGAGTAACATTATTTTGTACGAAAGCATATTTATAGTCAGGCGTTCCTCCTGTAGCATGAACTGTTACTTTAGAGGTTGCTTTTCCGCAATTTGCATTTACATTAGAATCTAAAAATAACTCTAAAGCATCTGTAGGCTGAGTAATTGTAATTTTTGTTAAAACTGTACAATTTGTAGTTTCATCTGTAAATAATACATCATATTGACCTTCTTCAAGATTAGATAATGTAAAAGTATTTAATGTTTGATTTGTTATAGGAGCATCAGTGTTTATTTGGTAGCTGTATGAACCTGTAAATTTCCCAACATTATATCTGATATTTCCTGTCTTTTCTTTTGGAGTTGCAAAACAGTAAACATCGTTAAGTTTCGTTGCTATTGCAGTCATTGAAACTAATGGTGGAATATTGATACTGAATTCATCATAACAACCGTTAGCAGCTGTTGCTCTAAAAGTATAGTTACCTGAATCAAGTCCATCGAAAACTCCAGTTGTAGCACCAGTTGTATTAGTTTGTCCTGAAACAATTGTATAAGAAGTCACTGCACCACTACTACCAACTAAAGTAATTGTAGCTGTACTTTTTTGGCTTGTGCCAGGATTACAATAGATAGGAGTTGCAACAACTTTATCAATTTTAGGCGGATTAAGCGGCTGTATTGTAAGTGTTTGCTCACCTGTTTCACAACCATTACCATCCATTACAGAATATTTAACTGTTTGTACTTTAGTATTATCAGCTACTTCTAAAGTGTTAGTAGTAAGGCTATAAGAACCTCCATTAAAACTGTAAGAATAAGGTAATGTTCCTCCAGATGCTGTTATAACAACATTTTTAGATTCCTTAGTATTTGTTGTATTACAAGTAAATGCATCAATTTGTGCATCAGCTTTAAGTTCTGTTGGTTGCGTAATAACTACTTGATCTGTACCCTCACAACCTATAGCATCTTTAACTACGATCTTATAAGTTCCTTCGATTAATCCTGAAGGATTGTTTATTGTATAATTTGTAGCCGGAGTTCCAACTCTTGTTATAGAATAAGTATAAGGTGCTTTTCCTGAAGTTGGTGTAACCAAAATACTTCCTGTAGCGCCATTGTAACATTTAACATCTTTATGACTTGTATTAAGTGTTAAAACAGTTGCTTTAACTGTCACCGGAATATCTGCTGTATATGCGTAACAAACCGGGTTTGCACTGTCATTAACTCTAAATCTGTAAGTTCCCGCTGCAG
Source organism: Flavobacterium sp. C3NV (assembly GCF_046825355.2). Lineage (NCBI taxonomy): Bacteria > Pseudomonadati > Bacteroidota > Flavobacteriia > Flavobacteriales > Flavobacteriaceae > Flavobacterium > Flavobacterium sp. C3NV. Next base: position 185,845 of record NZ_JBKQBJ020000009.1, read on the forward strand.
TAGCAGTATAAGGACTTGTAGTGGTTGCATAAGTCGTTCCACCGTCTGTTGAAACTGCAAAAGTATGTGTACCTGTACCACCTCCAGAAGTTAACTTTATAGTTGTTTCTGATGTACAAGCCGCATCTATCACTACCTCTGGTGTAATTGTTAATTTTGATGCCACTACATAATCGATAAATGCAGTACAACCAAATTTATCTTTTACTGTTAATTTATAATTTCCAGGAGTTAAGCTAAATGTAGCTGAATCTCCAAAATCGTTACCATCTTTACTAAACGTTGCCGGTGTTGCAAAAGTTCCTGTTATTGTTACAGAAATAGGACTTCCCGGATAACATTGCGCCGCAATAGGATTTATAGTTGGAAGATCTTCTGTTAGTACTGTAACCGTTTTCTTAACCGGACAGTTATTAATGTCTTTTACATAAACATCAATACTAGTGGTTAAAACAGCAGTATCAACTGTTAAAATTGTTCCATATGGCGTAGTTGGAGTAGTTGAACCACTTGGTGCATAAGCATAAGTATAGTTACCGCTACCTCCCGATATACCTGTTATTGTAAGCGTTGCAATTTTATTATTACAACTAATTTTTGATGCATTAACAGTAAAATTAATTGCAGTTGCAGTACCCACAGTTACCTCTTTGCTATCTGAACTACAACCTGTTGTAAGATCTTTTGCAACAAAAGTATAAGTTCCAGGAGCTAAATTAGTATAGGTTACTACATTTCCACTAATGTTTGGAGTACCTGTATTTGGCGAAAATGTGTAGCTGAAATTACCTGTACTACTTACGTCAGATACTGTAAACGAAGCTTTTCCGTTTTTAGCATCAAAACATAATTCATCCACTTTTGAACCTTCGGCTTTAATTTTAATTGCCTGGTCAATCGTTTTCTTACCATTTACAGTACATCCTCTCGCATCTGTTGCTTTAAAGAAATACTCACCTGCCACTAATCCTGTAAATACACCTGTAGTGTTTGAAGGTGGTGAAGTTGGTCCTCCAGTTACTTCATAAGTAATTGGAGCAATTCCTCCATTTGTTGTAAGAGTTAAGCTCGTTGTCGCGTCATTACAAGTAATTGCTGGCGGTACAGAAATATTAATTAAAGTTGGCGGATTAAATGCCGGAACTTTAATTTCATTTTGAGCTGTACATCCGTTAGCATCTCTTACATAAAATTTAACTATTTGTTCAGTTGTTGTATTTGTAACTGTTTTGGTAACTACATCATTATAACTTGTACCACCATCAAAATTGTATTTGTAACCACCTGCTCCACCTTCACCAACAATAGTGATTACAGTGCTTGTGCTACAAGTTGTATTAGCCGGGAAACTTCCTGTAACCGCAACTTTTGTAGGGTTAGTTAAAGTAACTTCATAAACTATAGATTCACATCCTTTACTATCTTTTACCTGATATGTATATGTTCTGGTATTTACTGCACCTACAAACGCATTTAGGTTTGAATAAGTAGCAGATGTACCATAAGTACCACCATTAAATTTAAATTCATAAGTTGGTCCTGATCCTCCTGCTGGTAAAACTGTAAATGAACCATTTGAGTCATTATTACATTTTGGATCTGTTTGACTCGCTATTGAAGCTGTTGGAGTAAGTTTTGTATCTACTTTTGCGGCTGCAGTAACTACAAAACATCCTTTTGAATCTGTTACTTTAAATACATAACTACCTACTTTAGATGTTTTGTAGATATTAGTAGTCATGTCAGCAAAATTAGTTCCACCGTCTTCTGATACTTGATAAGTATATGGAGCTATTCCTTCTGAAGCAGTAATCGTAATCTCAGCTTCGGGAGTTGATGTACAGTCTATTAATTTAGTTATACTAGGACTTGCAATAATTTGTTTTCCAATTTCAATTCCTGTAATTGCATCTGCAATACATCCGTTACCATCCGTTACTACAACTGAGTATGTTCCTGGTCCAACAACAAATTTATTATTATCTTTTTGCGCCGTTGCTCCATTTAAACTATAATAAAAAGGTGCTATTCCTCCTTCTACTTTAACTACAATAGTTGCTTTATTAGCACTATCATAACATAAATCAGAAGTTGAATCTAAAGTTATTTTTGGTTTAACAGGATCTTTTACTTCAACAGGATCTGAAGCTGAAGAAGCACAAGAGCTTTTATCCTTAACTACTACAAAATAGGATCCTTCCGGCACATCATCAAAAGTAGCTAAATCACTCGTTCTGTAAATCGTACCATTTGAGTAGTAAAGTTCATAAGTATATTTTGGTGTTCCTCCTCCCGGAATAGCAGTAATTGAAGCTCCAAGAATACATGTTGAAGGTTTTGTTATACTTGCTGTTGTGGTAAGCGTTATTGGTGCTTTTATTTCTTTTTCGAAAGAACTATTACATAATCCAGCGTCATCATTCTTAACGATAATTTTATAATTACCCTTAGCTAATCCCGTAATGGTAAATGGAGACGTTGTTGCAGTACTCCAATTTGCTCCATTATCAAGAGAATATTTGAAGCCATTTGTTGCATCAAAATTTTCAACAGTAAGAGTGATCTTACCATCGTTTTTATCACTACATGTTGCATTGTCAATTAAAGGTTCTTCAACTTTAAATGCTTTATTAGTTTCAATAATGACATCAAATTTTTTCTCTGTAATACATGATTTAGGCAATTGACGAACCCAGATATCATCTACAAGTAAATCATTTCCACTGAATTTATCATTATAAGAACGAATTACAAAACTAAGATTGTTATAAGCGCCTGGATTTAAAGACAATTCTTTATAATTCCATATTTCATTTCTTGGTACCCTCCAAGGGTTTGCAGTATCGGTTGTTGCAACGATAATTTCTCCTGGTCCGCCCAAGTCATTAACTAATTGTATCGTTAATTCCGGATCGTAATAATTGGATCCAGTAGTACTCTTCATTAAATTTTCTGCCCATAATGAAATAATTACTGGTTGATCTACAATAACATCTTTAATAGGTTTACTATAAATAATACCTCCAACTCCAGCTGAACTTCCAATATTAACACATAAAAATCTTCCAAATTTATCAGCAGGTAAAGTGTGATCTTTAGCAATTACCCAAGTACCTCCAAAAGTTGTTTTGATACTGCTTGCTACTGCATATTTACCATCATTAATTTGGTAATCACCAATGCTTCCGCATGTTGCTACTGGCCAACTCGCAGGGTGTGGAGTCGTTTCATCTTCAAAACAATATTTCGGACTGATTCCAGGAGTTGTAGTATAACCTCCTTTACCAAAATCTTCCTGTAATAAGTTACTATACGTTGCTGCCGAAACAGCTTTATATTTTACTGATATTACATGTTTGCCTACAGGAACATTATTAAATACATTGCTGGTAATAGGTGTATTTGGTTTTGTATCAATATAATACTCATAAGTATAATTTGCTCCACCTGTATTGTTTACTACTATAGTCGCATTTCCGGTTCCGTTGCAATTGTACACTACTTTCGGATTTGGTTCAATGCTAGGATCATCTGGCTTACGCTCTAAAACAATATCTTTCATTGCGTAAACGCAACCTTTACTGTCTTTTACATAAACAGTATATTTTCCCGGATCTACATAAGCTTCATTCTCATTTATCCATGTTTTTTGATCATCAAAACTATAAGTATAAAGAGGCGTTCCACCTTGTACATTCGTAATTCTTATTTTTCCCTGAGATTCAAATCCTGCCGGACCACAACCTGACAGTTCAGAAACTCCTGCAGAAGCACTTAATGCGTTTTCAGGACCTGTAATTTTTATTATTCTTGGTTCATCTAAACATTCAGCACCTTCATATACATATTTTACAACCAGAGAATAGCTTCCCGGATTAAGATTAGTAATTGGCGAAATAGAATTAAATCCTCCGTTATTCAAACTATATGAAACAGCATAACCAGAATCTGCAGGTGTAACATCAATTTTAATCTGGCCTGCATTTGTTCCGTAACAGTCAACATTAGTAGGTGTAACTGTAATAGTTGGTTTTACTACATATTCAACTTTTACAGGAGGTATTGTTACTTTACATCCCTTATCATCTACAACTACAATGTGATACATTCCGTCTGCTGGTAATGTAGCAAGTGTTACCGGAATTTTTGGGTCTGTTACATAATTAACATTTCCATTTACATAGTACATATAATAAGGTGGTGGTCCCGGTCTTGGAGTTCCTCCTTTTACAGTTACGAGAATTTCTCCTGCACCACATTCTGACAATGTTTTAGTAACTTTAGCTTCTGCTGTAAGGCGGTAATCAAGAACTTCTACTTCTTTAATTACGCTACACCCATTATTGGCAGTAGACATAATTACTTCATACGTAAAACCTGGTTCAACACCTTTAAATGTAACAAAGTTATCTGTTATAAATCCTGTATTTTGAATTTCAGCTGTAGTTCCCTTTTTTCTAAGAATAAATTTATAATTACCAGGAACATTACTAATACTAGCCGTTATAGTTCCTAGATCTCCTGTACAAATTGGGTTAGTTGCTTTAAGATCTGTTTTAAATTCAAGTTCTTCAACATTTACATCCACAAAGAAAGGACATGCTGAAATTTGACCGTCTATTAATACAGTCTGTCTAATTTGAACTTTGTAGTTTCCTTTTGGAACATTATTGAAAGTACTTTCAGGCTGATAATTAATACCATCAAGACTATAACTATAACCTGTATTTTCAGGTGGGTTTGTAACTTTAATCCATCCTTTAGTGTTACAAATGATATCTTGCTTTTCAGCTTTAGAATCCAGTTTGTTTTGGTAAACATTAAAATAATGTGTTACCACGCAAGTGTTGCCATAGTTTACAACAACTCTGAAAACACCGGGTCTGTCAGCTGTAAATTTAGTATTGTTGTCAACAATTGTTGTCCAGTTTGTTGCTCCTTCATAAGGACAGCTATCCGGATTAGGCTCATCTTTTGAAGGCACATCTTTTGTCTCCTGCCACGTTACCTTTGTCGCTCCGGTAATCTGTGTATCAATTTCTCTCTTATCATTAAGACCACATAAGAATATTTTAGGAAATGGTTTTTTATCCCTAACACATGCAAAAGCTTCTCCTGTAGCCGGATCAATATTATCTCCTTTGATTGGATTTTTTATTGTTGCCGCAAGATAATCTGTTACATTAAATGTCTGCTGAATTGGTTCACAATTCACTGCACCACTATTGTTAACAGTATATTTTCCAGGTTTGTTAATTGTAACGGTTCTGTTGTTACCACCAAAAATAACTCCGTTTGGATCTCTCCATACATAAGTTGCGTAACCCAAAGCAGCTGTTAAAGTTGTGGTACCACAAAGCGACACATCTCTACTAAACAAACATTTATCGATACCTACTAAAAAATTTGTTGCTGTTGGCTCTCCTACATTACATTCTGAAATTGTAGAATAACTTCCTTCTCCAAATCCGTCTGCAGAGGTGTTTTTTACACCATAATATTTAGAATAGGCCGTGTTTTCGATTCTGTTTGCACAAGCATCAATCAACTCATTACAATCGTCTACGACTTTTACTTTAAATTTTATAGTGTAAGGATCGATAGCTCCGCCTGTTACAACCAACGCATCTGGTATTGTAAAAACAAGTTTTCGTGCAGCTGCGTCATAAGTTGCAGTAATTCTGGAATCCATCGTAATACTGCTCAGACCACCAAAAATTACATTTTTAGGAAGGATGTCTGTAATGGTAAAGTTTTTAGCACTATCATTTCCTTCGTTCTTAAATTTAATTTCGTACTGAAGTTCTTGACTTAAAGTTACTGGCTGTCCGTTAATATTTTTACCGTCTTTGTCCAGTACATTTTTTCTAAGTACTATTTTTGGAGCAATAATTTCTACTGACAACGCATTAAAGAACATATAATACGAATCTGACGAAGTACTTATTCTAAGTGTAGCATTTGTCTCATCATTTTGTATAATAGTATTATCCTTGTTGTCTACCTTTACAACACCCGCATCATAACCAAGTGTGTTTCTACTGGCAGGTGTACGTCCTGCAAGAATAACATCTCCATCTGTGATACTACTATTAAAAAAGTTAGGTACAGGGGGCGTAGCCGGAATCTCCGGTCTACCTGAATTTGGTCTGCCTGGCCTAGGTGGCACTGCTGGTATAGCAGGCGTACCTGGTTTAATTGGTCGTGTTAATGATGATATAGCACCCCATGCAGAAGATTTTGCTCCTTTAATTTCAAGACCGTCTCCTTCTAATCTATTATCTCCCTCTAATGCACTAAATGCTAATTTTACATTTACATCACCAAAAGGATTTGTTCTAAAACCAGAAATAGGAATATCTAACGGACCATCACTAGCCCTAATAATACTAAAACCATCAAAGCTGGTAATATACTTGTTTGGAAGCAATGGGTCTTTATAAATAATAAAAATACTCCATCCTGCAGAGTTACCTCCTCTTCCAGCATCTAATTTTCCTTCAGAACATATGACATCTGCTACAGTATAAACTCCTTGCTTAGCAGTCTTAACTTCATTTGTAATTTCAACGAAACAGGCATATGGTTTGGATACATATGCATTATCTACACCGGCAGCACCTTCATCCCACATTAAAGCACCGGTAAGCTCTTTGTATTTTGCTCCTGCTTCAGGTGTTTTTAATTTAACCTTGTTGATGTCTTTTCTGTCACTTCCCTGATAAGTTCCTCCCCAATACAAAGCTGCATAAACAATCTCGTAACAAGTTTCACTCTTTTTTGGAATTGTTAATGTTGCTGAACTTGAGTTTTTAGTAGTGTTATCAGTATCGATATCAATATATTTCATATTGAATTCATCGTTTACATAACTTTCATCCCCAATATCATTATACGGATCTTTAGGACCTTTACTTGAAGTTTCCCTATTTAAGATATTGTTTCCAATAACTAAAATATCTCCATTCAAACTGGTAGTCTTTCTCGGGGTAAAACCCTTTCTTAACTGGGCGTGAGAAGAGATACTAAGCAATAAGAATATCGCTGCAATAAATACTTTAAAAATAGTAGGTTTTTTCATAGTCTTCATTTTGGTTTGCTTGTCCTGAATTTTTTAAGGGGCGTTAAAAAATAAATTAAAGCGTTCTAAACATTTATTTATCCGTCCTTCTGAAAATTCAGAAGGACTTAAATTTTTTAATTATATATTTTCTATTAATTCTCCACTTTTACGATTGCCATTTTCCCGTTATATGGCTTGGTTCCTTTTGCTTCTAATGCCTTAGTTGCTTCAGATAAACCTTCGAATTTTTCGTAATAGATATAATACTTACTTGTTGTTACATTGTAAAAGAAATTAACATCTGAACGTCCTGCTGCAATTGCTTTGGCCAGGAACTGATCACGTTTTTCTACACTATTGTGAACTGCAATAATTAAATAATAACCACTATCAGAATTTTTAATATTCTTGATAATCTGCATATTTGACTGGTCTTCACCAAAATCAAAATCACTTGCGGTTAATGGTGTACTGCTTATTTTAGTTGTTTCTTTTATACGTTTTAGAGCGGCAACGTCCTGCGCATATCTTCCCTGATCATTTTCGTAAGCTGCACGTTTGATTCTACGTTTTTTCTCAATTTCAGTTTCAGCTTTAATACGTTCTAAATTCGAAAGTAAAGTAGCACTGTCTTCTTCCATTTTTAATTGTGCTGCTTTCAACTGGTTGATCTTATCCAGATAGGCTTTATTTAAAGCATCATTTTTATTCGGGAATTTTTTAAGTCTTTCGTTGTATAAATTAGTCAGCTTAGCGATTTCATCTTTTTGAATTCTGTTCGCATCAGCAAGTTGTGCTTTTAAAGCCTCTAACTGACTGTTTTCGGCCGCAACACTTTTGAAAGGTTTTGGCTCTTTATAAATTCCTTTTTCACTTAAATCATTCTCTTCTTTTAAGTCATTCAAATCTCTTTGTTTATTAGCCACTGTTGTATTGAACTGAGACAATAAATCTTTTTGATTTTTAGTTGAATTTTCAATAGATTGTGTTAAATCATCTATCGCTTTTGCTGTATCATCTTTTGGAGCTGAAGCTGCTTTTGCAAGCGCATCTGCGGCTAGTCTAGCCTGAAGTGCTTCGGCATCCGCTTTCGCTTTGGCATCAGCCAATAATTTTGCTTCACGCGCTTCTTCTGCTAATCTTAATTGTCTTGTTTCTTCTTCAGCCTGTAATTTTTCTGTAGCTTCAGCATCGGCTTTGGCTCTCTGGTCTGCCAATAACTTAGCTTGTGCAGCTTGCATATCGGCTTTCGCTTTAGCATCAGCATCTAATTTTGCCTGTAGTGCTTCGGCATCTGCTTTCGCTTTCGCATCGGCAGCTAATTTTGCCTGTAGTGCTTCAGCATCCGCTTTAGCTTTGGCGTCAGCAGCTAATTTTGCTTGTAGTGCCTGAGCATCAGCTTTCGCTTTAGCATCGGCAGCTAATTTTGCTTGTTGTGCTTCTGCATCGGCTTTCGCTTTAGCATCCGCAGCTAGTTTTGCTTGTAATGCCTGTGCATCAGCTTTCGCTTTAGCATCGGCAGCTAATTTTGCTTGTTGTGCTTCTGCATCCGCTTTCGCTTTGGCATCCGCAGCAAGTTTTGCCTGAAGAGCTTCTGCATCAGCTTTAGCTTTTGCATCGGCAGCTAGTTTCGCCTGAAGTGCGTCAGCATCCGCTTTCGCTTTAGCATCGGCAGCTAATTTTGCCTGTAGTGCTTCTGCATCGGCTTTAGCTTTAGCATCCGCAGCTAATTTTGCCTGAAGTGCTTCTGCATCAGCTTTAGCTTTAGCATCTGCAGCTAGTTTTGCTTGTAATGCTTCGGCATCAGCTTTAGCTTTGGCATCGGCAGCTAATTTTGCCAAACGCGCCTCTTCTGCTTCTTGTAATTTCTTCGCTTCGGCATCCGCTTTCGCTTTAGCAGTTGCTTCTGCATCAGCTTTCACTCTGGCATCGGCAATTAATTTTGCTTGTAATGCTTCCATATCTGCTTTCGCTTTGGCATCGGCAGCTAATTTTGCCTGAAGTGCTTCTGCATCTGCTTTGGCTTTGGCGTCAGCAGCTAGTTTTGCTTGCAGTGCTTCTGCATCTGCTTTCGCTTTGGCATCTGCAGCTAATTTTGCCTGTAATGCTTCTGCGTCAGCTTTCGCTTTAGCATCCGCAGCAAGTTTTGCTTGTAATGCTTCTGCATCGGCTTTTGCTTTAGCATCTGCAACTAGTTTTGCTTGTAATGCTTCTGCATCGGCTTTAGCTTTGGCATCAGCAACTAGTTTAGCTTGTAATGCGTCTGCATCAGCTTTCGCTTTGGCATCGGCTTCTAATTTTATCTTCAATGCTTCTGCATCGGCTTTCGCTTTTGCATCGGCTTCTAATTTTGCTCTCGCAGCAGCTTCAGCGTCAGCCTTCGCTTTTGCATCCGCAGCTATTCTTGCAGCTCTTGCTTCTGCATCGGCTTTCGCTTTTGCATCGGCAGCTAATTTTTCTTTCAATGCAGCATCTTCAGCAGCTTTTGCTTTCGCATCGGCAGCCAGTTTTGCTTTGTTAGCAGCATCAATGCTCGCTTTGGTTTTTACAGCAGCGGCAGCGGCAGCTTTTGCTTCAGCAGCTAATCTTGCCTGATAAGCATCTGAATCGGCTTTTGCTTTAGCATCAGCAGCTAAAATAGATTGCAAATCTGCCGCTTCAGCTTTTGCTTTGGCATCAGCTTTACGTTTGGCTTCGGCAGCATCGGCTTTTGCTTTAGCATCGGCAGCTAATTTTATTTTCAAAGCTTCAGCATCAGCCTTCGCTTTGTTATCTGCTTCTAATTTTGCTTTGGCAGCAGCTTCAGCATCGGCTTTAGCTTTGGCGTCGGCAGCCAGTTTAATTTTCAATGCTTCTGCATCAGCTTTCGCTTTATCAGCGGCTAATTCTGCTTGTGTTTTTTGTGGTGCAGCTGTAGTTTTTGCTTTTGCAGCGGCTGCGGCATCGGCTTTTGCTTTATCTGCAGCCAATTTAGTTCTCAATGCTTCAGCATCAGCTTTTGCTTTATCAGCTGCTAATTGTGCCTGAGTCTTTTGAGCTGTTGTTGCAGCAGGTTTATTTGCAATTGCTTGCGCTCTCGCAGCGGCAGCAGCATCTACTCTCGCTTTATTATCTGCAGCTAATTTTATTCTGCGTGCTTCAGCATCGGCTCTCGCTTTGTCTGCAGTCAATTGTGCTTGTGTTTTTTGTTGTGTAGCAACTGCTCTGTTTGTCGTTGCTGTTTGTGATCTAGTTGCATCAGCTTTTGCTTTTGCATCTGCAGCTAATTTTATTTTTAATGCTTCAGCATCCGCTTTAGCTTTATTATCAGCTTCTAGTTTTGCTTTTGCGGCAGCTTCGGCATCGGCCTTCACTTTTTCGGCTGCAGCCAGTCTTACTTTAAGTGCTTCAGCATCGGCTTTAGCCTTAGCTTCGGCAGCAAGTTTTGCTGTTTCGGCACCACTTACTCTTGTTACCGGAGTAGTAGTTTTTTTAGCCATTACTGCTTTTGGTTTCGAAGGATCTATTAAAGAACCTTCTTCATCATCACCATAGTAATAGTTTTTATTTTTGAATTTATAAGCAATTGCAAATTCATGAGAACCTCCCAGATTGGTAAAATTTCCCATACCTCTCTCGTAATTGTATTCGATAGCGATACTTGGCGAAATATTAATACCCAAACCTGCTGATATTCCGTATAAAGTATTGTAACCCGCTTGTGCCCAAACTCCTTGCGGAATGGCAATCATGGCAAGTCCTGAAATTATTGTTTTATCTTGTTTGATTTCTGTTTTTACAATTCCTGAGAATTTACTTCTGTCAAAAAATCCATAACTATCAAGATAACCTGTGTACATTGCATGCAATTCGATCGCTCTTTCAGGATCATCTTTTACGATTCCTGAACCAAAATTGTAAAGAATAAGATTGTTTACAGAAACTCCAAAATCAAGAAATGCAGTACCGTAGTTGATACCAGGATTAACAGTAAGTAATGTATTTGAAGGGTAATCTAAATTTAAAAGATTTGGATCGTCAGATATGATTTTTCCTTTGTTTAAACCACTTTGGTATACACCAACGTTCATACCAAAAGTTAAGTTACTGTCTTGTTCTAAAACGATGTTGTGGGCGAAGTTTCCTATTCCGCCAAAAACAGTCATTAAACCATAATTTTGCTGGAATAAGCCAAAAGCAAAAGCTTCATTTTCTCTAAAACGACCTGAATAATTAGCTAAATAAGTATTTGGTGCATCTTCAAATTGCACCCATTGCCTTTTATTATAAAAGCTTGCGTATGCATTTGTTTCGCGAACAAAACTAAATGTTGGGTTGATTAAATATCTATTAAACTTTAAAGAATTTCTGATAGGTAATGAAAACGAAACAACTCCATTCTCAGGTTTGTCCTGGGAATAGAGTGTATTTGAAAAACCGTAAAATAAAGTGATGAATAGTAAAATTTTCTTCATATTATCTTATCACAGTTATTGATCCTTTTTTCTCACCTGCGTCGCCTTTAATGACATAGTAATAAACTGGATTTACATTTTTAAAATCTATTGAAGTCTGAGGCCAGTCTCCCTGATAATTGCTAACATCAAGAACCATATCGCCATTCGAACTTATAATCATAACCTTGGTATTTGCATTTTTGTATTCATCCGGGATATTCCAATATGGGCTCGCACCACTCAGACTAATTATGTTTGGAATAACTGAAGAAGGACCTGCTTTTCCTTTGGCTTTAAAAATAAATTCTTTAGAAGTCACACACCCCGAAGACTGAGAAATTCTCACTTTATAAGTACCAATAGCAGCTACCAGATAACTACCTGATGTAGCTCCCGAAATAATATTGTTGTTTAAATACCACTCGTAAGTAGGACTTGTAGCATCTGTTGTAACACTAACGTTTAAAGTTTCTCCTTCTTCAAGTTGAAACTCCTCGGCAACATCAATACTGGCATTAAAACTATTGCTTTTAAGATCTATTGATCCACTCGCAACACAACCGCCAAAGTCAACTTCTACAGTATAAATACCAGAATCTGTTGCTTTAATAGTACGGGTGTTACCACCAAATGGAGCGCCGTCTTTTTTCCAGGTATATTTATTACCACTTGTTGCTGTTAATACTGTCCCGTCAGCACTTGGACAAAAAGGATTTCCTAAACTTGAACTGATTGTAACTGCTGAACCGCCACCTGCTGCTGTAACAGTTACACGATTGGAGTAAGATTCAGAAGTACAGGTTCCGTAATTTGTTTCTACATAATAAATTCCAGGAGTAGTTACGGTGTAACTTGGTCCTGAAGCACCGGCAACAAGAGTTGGAAGTGCAGTTGCACCATTATCTCTATACCAGTTATAGTTTAAAAAATTATATTTTAACGGTGAATCGTTTACAGGATCAGCCGAATCAGGATCAATTGTCAGGACATAACTACCTCCTGTACAAAATGCCGCATTACCACTAAAATTATTTATGGTAAACTGCCTGTCATGTGCTCTGTAATAAATTGGAAAAGAAGTTTTTAAACCAAAAGAAACAAACTTGCTGCTTGAAAAACCAGCCGCAGAAACTCTAAGGCTATACGTATCGGATCCCGGAAGATCAGTGGGAACAGAAAAAAGTATTTCTTTTTGGTTTACGGCAGGATCTGAAGCAGATATTGTATTAGCATTAATTATAGATACAAAATTGTTGGTTGAAAGTTCAACAACAAAGACTGTCCCTGCAGGAAATCCAGCATAAGTAAATTTTGCACTATATTGGTTACCACCAGGTCCGGCACATATCCTGTCAAAGTCTAAAACCTGTGGGTTTATCGATTTGACCTGCGCATATGAACTTGATCCGGTAAAAATAATTATACCAAATAATAGAAAAACGTTAAAAAAAGATAAAGTAATTTTTCGAATCATATAGTGCGTTTTCTTGCCAAATCTATATTCTCAAAAAACAAGATGTCTATAAATGTTTCAGAAAAATCATATCTGTAGTTCTCAATAATATCTTTTGCAAGAAGTGAATAAGAAGCTGCCAGTGATGAATTATCCTCGCATTTTAAAGTAGTCTGATCATTCGAATCAACTGTAATAGGAAGGCTATCCTTGGGGATGGATAGCCCTGCTATAAACTGATTAGAATTCTCTAATTTGCCGATATTTTTGATATCAGACGTATCGTTATTTTGGTTATTTGACGCAGTCATACTGCAAACAGTAACAATAGAAGTTGTAGGCTTTTCTATTGAACTTTGTGCATATAGACTTAACGTAATAGGTGAAACCAAAAATATTATATTTAAAAAATATTTTTTTCTAGATTGAGCCATTATGTTTTGATCTTTATTTGGTCCTGTTTAAGACGAATACATAAATTGTGTCTGGGGACTTTATTAATAAAATTTACGCTTTGAAATAAAAATCTAAGTCTATTATCTATTGCCGCTTGAAGCTGTAATTTTTCCTAATTGTAATCTGAAATCTGGTTTTTTAGGATTAGAAATATCAATGAATGTTTCTTTATTATCACTTTGAGAGTAAACATTAAAGAACACACTGTTTCCGTACCAGCTCTCTAAATCTTCGTTGTTAGAATTGTATTCTGTAAAGATGTTTCCGTTACATAGGTTGAAATACATTTCCTCAAATTTGATTTTTTTAAGGTTGGCGTCATTGATTTCTGTTTTGCTGTCTAATAATACTGCAGGATTAAATCCAGAGATCACACTTCTTTTCATTTCAAGAGAAGCATTTTCAGCTACATAAACAGCTTCTTTTACTAAACCTGCCTGAATATCAGCTTTAATGTTTTCACTGTCGTTAAGCATTGTAATATTAGTTGCCACTACTAAAGTTTGTTTTTTGGTAAAATCTGTTTCGCTTTTCTTTTCGTAAGATTTTACTTCCATACAACGAGATCCGTCTTTCGTACTAGAGAAGTATGAAGATCTAATTGCCAATGAGTTATAGAAACGACATTGTACACCTTGAGTAAATTTAAAATCGTCGTTGATTGATTTATAAGAAACAAATTTTGTAGCATTTACATCTCCGCCCATGATACCAAATGAGTCTCCTCCGGCGTAGCTTACCATAATGTTTTCAAGAACTGTTTTGCTACCAACACCAGCTAAAGTTAAACCGTTGAAAGTATCAAGACCTTTTACTTTTTTACCAGCAAATTCAATTCTCACAAATCTTAAGACTCCAGAGTTTGAAGCTACATTATCTCCTCCGTAAGTAGTAAGAGTAGGATCAAGATCTAAGTTATAAGAACCTACGTTTCCGAATTTATTAATTGGAGCATCTCCAAGAATTACAACTCCACCCCAGTCACCAGCTTTTTTCTGGCTGCGGTTTGAAGTAAATACAATTGGATCTGTTTCTAAACCATCTGCAACAAGTTGTGCACCTTTTGTAACTACCAATGTTCCTTTTGTTTCGAAATCACCAATAATCAAAGTTCCTGGTTCAATCGTCAAAACAGCATTATTAGTTACATAGACATTGCCTTGCAAAACATAAATATTCCTCTTCAGCAATTTTGTGTTAACAGAAATGTTTCCTGCTAAAATTTGATTTGCTTCTCCATATTCTACTTTGTGAGGCTTAAATTCGGTCCAGTTGTTCAACCAATTGTTGTAGCCCATAATTCCTTTTTCTTGTTGAGCACTCATACTAGTAACTGTCAAAAGAACGCAGATCATTTGAGTAATTTTTTTCATGATAAGGGGGTATTACGGTTAATAATAAATTTGGGTATGCGTATACGTAAATGATAAAAACTCATCCCGAGTTTTCTGATAGTAGTCAGAACACATCGAGAACGAGTTGTTTTTTTTATTTCTTTTTTCAAAATGGCGTAAAAAATTTAACTCATCTACGCAAATACTTCAAAAAAGGTTTTAAAAAATATTATATAATATTACATTTCGTTCAATTCGTTGAACTCATGTAAAGATTTCAATGTGCTTTCGTAAAATAAAATTGCAGCGATAAGGTTTCCTTTATCAGAATACGGCATCATTTTTCTTTGAAATTCTACTGTAGTATCTAAAAAAGTAGTTGTACCAACAGCCTGAGCATCTAATACTTTTTTGTGTTCGTTATCGTCCGGAATACCTAAGTCGGCCATCGTAACACCAGGTTTTGTAACCAAAGCAATGTAAGGGAGAGTTTTTACTAAAACTTTAATACGCTCAATGTAAAGTTCCAACAATTCTCCTTTTTGCATACCGCTCAATTCTTTTTGATCATGGTATTTGCGAATAAGGGCTGTTGTACTAATTATACTTCTGGGAGCATTTTTAGCCTGGGCTGAAATAGCACCAGTTGTCATTAAAAAAAGTGCACTAAATAAAATAATTTTCCCTTTCATAGATTCTTATTATAATGGGTTGTTGATGAAAACAAAAATATGTAAATTAACTTAAATTGCAACTTTATTGATTTATTTTTTCAAAAAAAAACCTTAAAAAAACCTTAAAAATCAGCTTTATGTCGAGAAAATGTGCGTTTTAACGGGCTTTTTGTTAAAATTGTTAAAACCAAAACGGTAAGATATTACACATGAAAAAAGAAGATTCATTTAAAAAAATAACCAAAAAAAACTTACTATTGTCATTTTTTCGAAAAAACTATTAACAAAAAACTGCTGATATCTACTCGATTTACCCTCGTTATTAACAAAAGTTCGTTAACAAACTTCAAAAAATTAAAAGAAAAAGTTTTATTACAGCATAAATAAAAAGCCAGATAGAAAGTTTTGAGCGAAAATTTTTGACTACATCATTTTCTTCTATCTTTGCTTCATGCAATTTTCTCAAATTTTAGGTCAAGATTACATCAAAAGTCACTTGATACAAAGTGCAGCTTCCGGACGAATTCCGCACGCACAATTATTCATTGGGCCAGAAGGAAGCGGTACACTATCAACGGCCATCGCTTATGCGCAATATATTTTGTGCAGCAATACAGGAAACGAAAATTCTAACGGAAATGATTCCTGCAATTTGAAGTTTCAAAACATTTCGCATCCCGATTTGCATTTTATTTATCCAACGGTTACTACCGAAGATGTTAAAACCAAACCAAAAAGCTTAGACTTTATTCAGGATTGGCGCACTTTTATTCAGGAAATGCCTTATGGAGGTTTATTTGACTGGTATAAAATTTTGGGCGTTCAGAACAAACAAGGAGAAATACGTGTCGAAGATGCAACTGAAGTTTTAAAATCACTTTCGTTAAAATCCTACGAAGGCGGTTATAAAATTATGATCATCTGGATGGCCGATAAAATGAACATCGCTGCATCAAATAAACTTTTAAAACTCTTAGAAGAACCTTCGGATAAAACTATTTTTATTCTGATTTCTGAAAACGAGGAAGATATTATTCAAACCATACGATCTCGTTGTCAGGTAATTCACTTTAACGGATTACCAGAAAAAGTGATTGCTGAAGCTTTAATTTCAAAAGAAAATATCGACGAAAAAACAGCTTTTAAAATTGCACATCAGGCACAGGGAAATTTCAGCAAAGCTTTGCATATTTTAAAAGAAGATGACTCAGAATATCCTTTTGAGCAATGGTTCGTCAATTGGGTTCGTGCCGCTTTTAGAGCCAAAGGAAATGCAGCTGCGATTCAGGATTTAATATCCTGGAGCGAAGAAATTGCAGCTCTTGGACGTGAAAGCCAGAAAAAATTCATTCAGTTTTGTATCGAAATGTTTCGTCAGGCACTTTTGCTTAACTATCAGGCTCCAACTTTAGTTTATATTGAACCTAAGGTGGATAAATTTAAGTTAGAAAATTTTGCACCTTTTGTAAACGGAAATAATATTCATGAAATTTTCAAAGAGCTTTCAGATGCCATGTATCACATTGAAAGAAACGGAAATGCAAAAATAATTTTAACTGATTTATCTATAAAACTGACTCGTTTAATTCATAAAAAATAGTTTTCACATGAATAATGTTGCCTCCATTTTACTATTAGCTTTTTTAGCCTTAACCTTCTTACAATCAGGATACGAAAAAATATTTTATTGGAAAGATAATGTCGATTGGCTTAAAGGACATTTTGCCAAAACACCATTAAAAAACCAAGTACCGCTTGCGCTTTTGCATCTTTTAATTCTTGAATTAATTTCCGGAATTTTATGTGTAGTTGGTGCCATACAATTACTAACAAACAGTGGTCGTGAATTTGGTTTTTACGGAGCTATATTTTCGTGTATTTGTTTGTTAATGATGCTTTTTGGGCAAAGATTAGCCAAAGATTACGATGGTGCGAGAACCATTGTGATCTATTTTATTCCGGCAGTAATGGCTGTTTACTGGTTGAATTAAACTCACCGAAATTATTTAAAAAAATAAGCCGCAGATTTCGCAGATTCACACAGATTTTTAAATCTTTTTAATCTGTGAAATCTGTGGCAAAAAATAAAATTTTACATTAAAAAAATGAATCCAAAACACCCTTCAGAATCTCTAACTGTATTAACCGATTTAGTTTTACCGAGCGAAACAAATCCTTTAAATAACCTTTTTGGAGGTGAATTATTGGCACGCATGGATCGCGCCGCAAGTATTGCCGCCCGCAGACATTCACGCCGAATTGTAGTAACGGCATCTGTAAATCACGTTGCATTCAACAGAGCCATTCCGCTTGGAGCAGTAGTGACAATAGAAGCAAAAGTTTCCAGATCTTTCAAGAGTTCTATGGAAGTTTTTATCGATGTTTGGGTAGAAGACCGTGAATCCGGAAGCAGAACCAAAGCCAACGAAGCTATTTATACCTTTGTGGCTGTAGATGATAGCGGAAGACCAGTTGAAGTTCCGCCAATTGCACCCGAAACAGAACTTGAAATACAACGCTTTGACGCTGCTTTGCGTCGTAAACAATTGAGTTTACTCTTAGCAGGAAAAATAAAACCTTCTGAAGCAACAGAATTAAAGGCTTTATTTTTATAGTGAAAATTGTGACAATTTGGAACAATTTGAGAGAATCAAACTTCAAAAAAAAGAACTAATTTTACAAAATACAAGCCTGATACAAATCTAAATCAGTAAGTTATCATTTCTGGTTTGTTTTTGAGAATGAATTATAAAAATTTACATGAAAGAAAAAGAAAAAAAAGAGATGAGTTCAGAGAAAGAAGCCAAATTAAAAGCGCTACAACTTACGCTTGACAAATTAGATAAAACGTACGGAAAAGGAACCGTAATGAAAATGGGCGATAAAGCCATTGTAGAAGTTGAAACTATTTCTTCAGGTTCTCTTGGTGTCGATTTAGCTCTTGGAGTAAACGGTTATCCTAGAGGAAGAATTATAGAAATTTACGGTCCGGAATCTTCTGGAAAGACTACTTTAACATTACACGCAATTGCAGAAGCTCAAAAAGCGGGCGGAATTGCTGCTTTTATAGATGCTGAACATGCTTTTGATAGAAACTATGCTGAGAAATTAGGCGTTGATATCGAAAACCTGATCATTTCTCAACCAGACAACGGTGAGCAGGCTTTAGAAATTGCTGAGAACTTAATTCGTTCAGGTGCAATTGATATTGTGGTAATTGACTCTGTTGCTGCATTGACTCCAAAAAGTGAAATCGAAGGTGAAATGGGAGATTCTAAAATGGGTCTTCATGCACGTTTGATGTCTCAGGCTTTAAGAAAGTTAACAGGAACCATTAGCAAAACAAATTGTACTGTTTTCTTCATCAACCAGTTGAGAGAGAAAATTGGTGTTATGTTTGGTAACCCTGAAACTACAACCGGTGGTAATGCCTTAAAATTCTACGCTTCAGTTCGTTTGGATATTCGTCGTTCATCTCAAATTAAAGATGGTGAGAATGTTATTGGAAACAGAACTAAAGTAAAAATCGTTAAAAACAAAGTTGCACCGCCTTTTAAAACTGCCGAATTCGACATTATGTACGGAGAAGGAGTTTCTAAAACTGGTGAAATTCTTGACTTAGCGGTTGAATTTGAAATCGTTAAAAAAGCAGGATCATGGTTTAGCTACGGAGATACAAAATTAGGACAAGGTCGTGATGCTGTAAAATCTTTAATCAAAGATAATCCGGAATTAGCAGATGAATTAGAAGTAAAAATTAAAGCACATATTAAAGATTTAGCAAACGCTTAATTTTTTATAAAGCTCTAATAAATAATACGTTATACCAACCCGACAAGTTTTTAAAACCTGTCGGGTTTTTTATTTTCAAAAAAAGAATAAAAACGACGCAACCATTTTAAGATAAGTTCATCTATTAAACAGACATAAGATTTAATTGGTATTAGGCCATAATACCCAATTGAACTTTTTTCAGAATAAATTTGGTTGTTTGTTCGATAAAAATCCGTTAGTTTTCAATACTAGCGGGTTTTTTATTAGATTTTTTTAGAAGTTTCAGGTTTTCACGCAACCTTTTTTACTTTTTGCTCTCTATACTATTATGACGTTAACTTGAGTTTAAACCAAACTCTTTATTATCAATCCTTAATATTTTTAACCATGAAAGAGAAAATAGAAGTGTTGTACAGTAAAAACCGTAGAAAAACCAAATTGAAATTTAAAAAAGTATTGCGTTTTATTTCAGAGAAAATAATTCATCGATAGTCTTTTTTGATATAAAATGGGGATTTTAATTCAAAAGAAAACCCGGCAACTTTATCGTTGTCGGGTTTTTATTTAAATCTCTATATTCTATTCTTTATATTCTATTCTCTATATTCTATTCTCTATATTCTATCCTCTATATTCTATCCTCTATATTCTCTTTACTCGTGCTCTTTATTCTTTATTCTTTTCTTTCTTAAACTGAAGCAAACCTTTATAAATCAATTGCCTTACTTCGTCACGAAGTCCTTTTCTATTTTCACTTGTCAATCCTTTTGTTTCTACGAAAGGCAGAATTTTCACTCTCATTTTACCCGGACTTCCGCTTAAAAAAGTATAAGAGAATCGTTCTTTATTATCAGCAAAAACAATCGGAACAATCGGAATCTGATGTTCAATTGCTAAACGAAAAGCACCGTCTTTAAACTCATCCAGCAAAATACTTTCGTCGTCAGGAACTCCGCCTTCCGGAAAAATACAAATACTAAGACCTTGACTTAATCTGTCCTGCGCTCTTTTGAAAACTTCATTTTTACTTTTCGAAGAGTTTCTGTCTACCAGAATACAAGTACGTTTATAGAAAAACCCAAACAAAGGAATTTTCGAAAGTTCTTTTTTTCCAACAAATACAAAAGGATTTCGAACCACAGCCAGCATCAGCATAATATCTGTCATTGAAGTGTGATTGGCCACGATCATATAGCTGGTATTTTTAACTAATTTCTGCTCGCGCTTCACCGTGTAATAAAAACCCATCCCAAAAAGGATGAATTTAGCCCAAATGCGGGCCATTTTAAAGAAATAGGGGTATCCGCTTTCTGATATAATAGAAATAAGCAAAAACGGCAGCATAATCAATATCGGAATGGCCATTAAAATATAAAACCAAATGCGCCACAAAACCCAAAAAACAATTTTAATTCCTTTCATAGTTTCAAATGTAATAAAACAGAAATGAATTTTGCAAAAAGAATTTCTGGCTTAAATATTAGGTACATTTTTTTTACCGCAAAGACTACAAAGTTTTTTCGCAAAGAAAAGAAGAATAACGAAACTTATAATTGCAAGCAATAAGCTCGCAAAGCTGTAAGCAGGAAACTTCAATTTGTAAAAATTTCGAATTCTCTACAAAATAACTTTGCGGTCAAACTTGACAAAAATAAGAAAATAATTATTAAATTTATCGTTTTTTAATTATGACAGAAAATGAAATATCGGGCATAATAATTGGGCTTGCAATAGAAATTCATAAAAAACTTGGGCCAGGTTTATTAGAAAATGCTTATCAAGAATGCTTGTTTTATAAAATTAAACAACGTGGACTTCTTGTAGAAAAAGAAAAAGCAATGCCATTAATTTTTGAAGAAGTAAAACTAGACTGCGGTTATCGTATTGATCTACTTGTTGAAAATAAATTCATAATCGAAATTAAAAGCGTAGAATCACTCACCGTAAATCACTTAGCACAAACCCTAACCTACTTAAAACTTGGAAATTACAAATTAGGTTTACTTATAAACTTTAACGAAACTCTACTAAAAAACGGAATCAGAAGAGTTGTCAATAATTTATAAATCCAGCTTTGTGAACTTCGAAAACCTTTCTTTAAAAATTTAGCAAACTTTGCGAAATAACTTTGCGCTCTCTGCGGTAAAAATTAACTGTTTTACTAAAAATCAGCAAAAGACTTTCTGTGTTATGTTGTTAAAATATTTACAGCTAAAAAAATTACACACTTTGCAGTAAAAAAACGAACTTTGCGTTTAGTAATAAGAAAAAACTAGAATGGCAAAAATACTTACTGGTGTTCAGAGTACTGGAACGCCACACTTAGGCAATTTATTGGGAGCAATTATTCCAGCAATCGAATTATCAAACAATCCCGAAAACGAATCTTTTTTGTTTATCGCTGATTTACATTCGATTACACAAATCAAAGACGGCAAAACTTTGCGCGAAAACACTTTTAGTGTAGCTGCGGCATGGCTTGCTTTTGGATTAGATATTGATCGTGTTACATTTTACAGACAATCTGATGTAACCCAAACCACTGAATTGACCTGGTATTTAAGTTGCTTTTTCCCATTTCAAAGACTGACTTTAGCGCATTCTTTCAAGGACAAAGCAGATCGTTTAGACGATGTAAACGCTGGTTTGTTTTCTTACCCAATGTTGATGGCAGCTGATATTTTGCTTTATGATGCTGAATTTGTACCGGTTGGAAAAGACCAGCTACAACATTTAGAAATCACTCGTGATGTAGCTTCGCGTTTTAATCACCAAATGGGCGAAACTTTTGTAATTCCTGAAGCTAAAATTCAGGAAGACAGCAAATTGATTCCTGGAACTAATGGCGGAAAAATGAGTAAATCTGCCAATAATATTATCAATATTTTCCTGGATGACAAAACATTGCGCAAGCAGGTTATGAGCATCGAAACGGATAGCACGCCACTTGAAGATCCTAAAAATCCTGATACTTGTAACGCTTTTGCAATTTATTCATTGTTAGCAAATGAAACTCAGATTGCAGAAATGAGAGCGAATTATTTAGGCGGAAATTATGGTTACGGTCACGCCAAACAAGCTTTGTTTGAATTGATCACAGAAAAATTCAAAACCGAAAGAGAAAAATACAATTACTATATCAACAACCTTGACGAAGTAGATGCTTTACTGAAAAAAGGTGCTGCAAAAGCTTCTGTTATTGCTGATGGAGTTTTGGCAAAAGTGCGCGAAGTACTTGGTTTTGGTAAATAAAATATTCGAACCCGATAGATTTAAAACTGTCGGGTTTTTTATTTTAAAAAACTCTTTCCTAGCTTACTATAAATTAAAATCATCGAAATCAATTAAATAGAATATTGAGAAAACTATTTACAAAATACATGTTTCTTCTCCTAATATTGCTCTTTGCATTGGCGTTTTTATTAGGTTATTTGTTTTCAGATGAACAATTTTACACAGTAAACAAAACTGTTGGCTGGGCTTATAACTTTTCGAAAGAAATTTTATTAACTGCGTTTATAACATGCTCCCAAATCCTCTTTATAATTGGATATTTTATACTTTATCTCCTAAAACGAAAGACCAACTATTATATTTCTATAGCTCACTTCGAAATTATTTTATTGACCCTCTACTCCATAACTTTTCAAAATTTCACAGTTACTTTTGTTTTTTGTTTACTTTCTGTAGTACTTTTTTTTGTAAATATTTTCAAGTCACATCAATAGAAAATCAGGTTATTTCTAACCTTAAATTGCTTCAAAAAGTTTTCCCGGCAAAGGGCGAATTACCCCTTTTAGTTCCATATTCAAAAGTAATCCCGAGATTTTATAAATAGGAAAATCGCATTGTAAGGCGATCATATCCAGTAATTCTTTTCCGTTTTTAAGTAAAAAATCATATATTTTTTGTTCATCAGGTTCGAGTTCTACAAACAATTGTTTCTGGACCGTTTTTCCTTTATTTTCGATATTCCAATTCAAAATATAAACTAAATCAGCTGCGCTAGTTAAAACGTTTGCTTTTTGAGTTTTAATAAGATCATTGCAACCCTGACTGTATTTGTCTGTAACACGGCCAGGAACGGCAAAAACATCACGATTATAATCATTGGCAAGGTTTGCCGTAATAAGCGAACCTCCCCTATCTGCCGATTCTATAACAATTGTCGCTTCGGTCATACCGGCAACAATCCTGTTTCTGCGCACAAAATTTTCCTTATCAGGATTTGCAGTACTCCAAAACTCAGTAATAAATCCCCCATTTTCCTCCATTGCGGCCACATATTTCTTGTGTGTTTTTGGGTAAATTTGGTTTAAACCGTGTGCCAAAACGCCAATGGTTTGTAAGTTATAATCCATTGCCAATTGGTGCGCGACGATATCAACTCCATAAGCAAAACCACTTACAATTACCGGATCAAGCGGTGCTAAATCCTCTATTAGCTTCTTGCAAAATTCAGTTCCGTACGAAGTTATCTGACGTGTTCCTACAATACTTATTATTTTCTTGTTTTTTAAATTTATATTTCCTGCAGAAAAAATTACAACCGGAGAATCGAAACAATGCTTCAGGCGTTCCGGATAATTTTCGTCCTGAAAAAAAGAGACATTAATGTCGTTTGCATTAATAAATTCAAGTTCGCGATTGGCTTTTTCGAAAACAGATTTGTCTTTCAAATTATTTAGTAAAACAGAGCCAACTCCATCAATAGCAGCAATTTGATTTGTTTTTGTTTTAAAAACTGCTTCGGCATTGCCACAATGAGCGAGTAATTTTTTAGCCATTATATCTCCCACTCCCTCTACTTTTAATAAGGCTAATAAATAAAATAAATCTTGATCTGACATGAATTGAATACGGTTAAATGGCGGCGAAAAATATTTTGATAAAACAATACTTAAATTAATTTTAAGAATGCCAAAGATATAAATTAGAAGTAAATTCTTTCAAAAAATAAAAAAATATGCCTGTTCAGATCCTTTCCAAAAAAGAAGAATAATAGACAACTAACTGAAACTTAATTGTCTATAAAATTATTCGAATTGTTAATAAAAATTGTGAATAAAATTTTGATAACTATATTCGTTGCATAACTTTGTTACTATGAAAATCGAAAACTATATAGCACAGTTATTGTATCGTTATCAGTGTGTAACGGTTCCAGGGTTTGGAGCATTTTTAACCGAAATTCACTCGGCGCAGCTGAATGAAAGCACAAATTCGTTTTTTCCTCCTAAAAAATCGATCTCATTTAATAGCCACTTGAAAAACAATGACGGGCTATTGGCAAATCATATCGCTCACGCTGAAAAAACATCTTATGGTTTTGCAGTAAGTGCTATTGCATTTGAAGTGGTAAACTGGAAGAAAACCTTAGAAGAAAATGGTGTTATCAGCCTTAAAAACATAGGTGAAATCAGACTTAATACAGAGAAAAATATAATTTTTACACCAAATGATCAAACCAATTATTTGGCAAGTTCTTTTGGATTAAGTCCGTTTGTTTCTCCAATGGTAAAAAAGGAAAACTTCGAGAAAAAAATCAAGGAAATCGAAGAAAGAGAACCAGTTGCCTTATATGAAAATGACGAGGAAAGATCATCAAATTCATTCTTAAAATATGCTGCAATTCTTGTCTTAGGATTAGGAATTACAGGAAGTATTGGATATCCTTTGTACCAAAATCAAATCGCTACCAAAACACTTATTGTAGAAAGCGCTGTTCAGAAAAAAGTACAAAACAAAATACAGGAAGCTACCTTTTTTATTCAGAGTCCATTGCCGGCTGTGACACTTTCTGTTGATTCTGCCAAAGTAGAAGTTGCTGCAGAAAAAGTGATGTCATATCACATTATGGCAGGTGCGTACAGAAGCGAGCAAAATGCAAAAAAAGCTTACAACCAATTGATAAAAGACGGTTTTAAGGCCCGAATGCTAGGCGAAAACAAACATGGTTTATTCCCGGTTTTATACGGAAGTTACGCTACAATGGCCGAAGCCGAAAAAGCACAAAAAGAAATACAAAAAGGTGAAAATCCAGATGCCTGGATTCTTGTCGAAACACTATAACAAAAAAATCCTATCCGCCGCGATAGGATTTTTTTTTGTCTTATTTTATCTTAAAAAAACCCTTATCTGGCCTCGCTTCATAAGCGACAATTCTATTTTTGTTCTTAACTTATAAAGAACAAAATACAATGAAAAACACATTAAAACTACTTATCGCATTTTTATTTATTCTGAATTCCAATTCATTCTTTGCCCAGAAAATAATCACAACTGAAAAGTCTCAGGAAATTGCACAGAAAAAATTAGATAAAGAAGCACAGACATCAACAGAAGAATATCGTAAAAAACTGGACAGCGATCAATCACAATTAAAAAAGGAACAGAAGAAGTTAGAAAGACATCAAAAAGACCTTAAAAACGCTGAAAAGGATCTTGAATCGACCAACAAAAAAATTGAAAAGTTAGAGAATAACAAACAAAAATTAGAGTCAAAAATAAACTCAAGTTCAGTTTCTGCAGAAGATCTTCAAAAACAACAAATAAAGGTGAAAGAGCATGATCTTGATATTCAAAAACTTAAATTAAAAAAAATAGAACAGCAGAAAAAACTTGAAAAAGTAAAAGCTGAATATTAAAACAAAATCCTACTCACGGCGAGTAGGATTTTTTTGTTTAACGTGAAACAATTGTAGCATCCTGAGAAAGAGTCACTTTAGTACCCTTATAAATTCGCAATCTCGCCGGAGGCGAATTTTTTTCGCCCAAAACGATGATCGCACATTCGTAAATAAAACCGTCTTTTTTGAATTCATACTGATGATTTCCGCCAATTCCTTCTACAACCAATTCGCCTCCATTAATCACTAAATCAGGTTTCTGAGTCATTTCTTTTTTATTGACCACGAAGCATAACGGTAATTATTATTTCCCAGATTATCAATCCTGATTTTAAATTCAGAAGTTTCCAAAATACAAATCGGTGTCTGAAAGAAAGCAATACTAGGATCGAGCGACTTTTTTTGCGAAGCAATAAGTTTATTTCTAAGTTCCGTTTCAGCTTTCGATTGATAATTTACTGCCGTTAAACGTCCGTCAATATCCAGCCAGATGCTGCCGTGATTTAGCATTATGCCACGTAAACCCATATCATTCCAGCCTTTTGCTGGAGTAGATTTTATGATTTCATTTCTTAAGGTTGCATCAAATATTTCAGCATATCGTTTTACAAAATCTGTTTTATTTGCAACATCAGGTAATGGATAATCCCGCTTGAGCGGATAAACTACCCAATCGCCAAGAGCTTCTTTGTTGTCACTTTTTATATTATCAATAAACTTTTTGACAAACTTCTGATACTCCACTTTCGATTCCTGGGCAACAGCAAAACTGCTGCAAAAAATCAATGCTATTAAAAACACCTTTCTTATCTTCATATTAAAACATTTTTAATTTGTTATTAATCTGATAATTACAATCAAATATAAATAATTTATATTCGTTTTGAGCAAACTCAAAATACATACCAAACAAAAAATCCTACTCGCCGCAACGAATAGGATTTTGTTTAACGTGGAACAATTTTAGCGTCCTGATTAAGAATTTCTTTTCCGTTTTGATAAATGGTTAAATTCGCTGGTGCCGAATCTTTTGTACCCAAAACAGTAATATAACACTGATAAAGAAAATTTCCTTTTTTGAAATCGTAATGATTATTTCCTCCAGTTCCGTCCCGAAACCATTTCCCGTTGGTAATAATTAAATCTGGTTTTTCACTCATGGATTGCTTTATCGACCACGAAGCATATCTGTAATTATCATTTCCCAAATCATCAATTCGGACTCTGAATTTAGATGTTTCTAAAATCACTTCCGGGGCTTTAAACTTTGCAATCGATGGGTGAAGTTTGTTTTTTTCAGAAGCTATCAACTTGTTTTTGAGATCGCTTTCAACTTTTGACTGATAATTAATAGAAAAAACTTTCCCATCAGTATCCATCCACATAGTACCCTGATTTAACATTATGCCTCGCCAACCCACTTCTGACCAGTCTTTTGCAGGATCCGATTTAGAAATTTCGGCTTTCAGTTTAGCATCAAAAATTTCAGTATATCGCTTTACAAATTCTGCTTTATTCTTGATAGATGGAATTGGATTTTCTCTTCTTAAAGGATATTTAATCGCCGCAGCTACAGCCTCTTTTCTGTCGTTTTTTACATTATCAACAAAACTTTTAACGAACTTTTGATATTCCGGTTTCAAGTCCTGTCCTGAGACATTTTGAATGGAAATGCCTATGAATAGGATATATAATACTTTTTTCATGTTTTCTATTTTACATAATGTTTTTATAATTGATTCCAAATTCCAAATTCCAAATTCCAAATTCCAAATTCCAAATTCCAAATTCCAAATTCCAAATTCCAAATTCCAAATTCCAAATTCCAAATTCCAAACCCTAAGTTACAAAATCTAAACTCTAAAATCTAAACTCTAAAATCTAAACTCTAAAATCTAAACTCTAAAATCTAAACTCTAAAATCTAAACTCTAAACTCTAAAATCAATTAATACTGGCTTTGAACATTTTAAGTTCATCCCAGGTAAATTCATCTCCATGTTTTTCCTTCAATGGACTCAATGATTCTTCCTGATAAAATTCAAAAGCTTCACGTAAAGCCAGGATTTTATCGTACGGCAGAACATCAGAAATCTCCACTTTCTTAGCCTGAATCAATTTAACCAAATGCATTTCAATAGTTTGCACGGTTAACTTGCGAATTCGGGCAATATCTTCTATCGAATTCTTTTCGAGCCATAAATCATGCGTTTCTTCGATGGTTGTTTTCTTGTCGGCTTTAGGTACGGTTTTATCCAGTTTACGTGCTGTATAGCGCACAACAGGTTCTTCCGATTTAAAAATATCAGTGTTTGACATATTAAAATCCTCGCGAATCTTTGCAACCTTGTCTAATTTGTAGTTTTTAATCGCTGTAGACGACAATTTCTCTTTACAGATGGTTTCGCCTGCCACAACAATTTCTATTAGCAATTTGGCCTTCATTAAACGCAAAACGGCTTTGGTTTGCAAATCATCTAAAAAAGCCAGCTCCTCATAGAATTCTTTTACTTTTTTAAACTTTTGGATTTCGGCCATTTTATTCAAAAGATCCGTCACCAGCTTGTCCATTGGTTTAAAAAAATAATCATAAGCCGCCACTACCCTTTCCTGCACAAAAAACAAATCGACAGTTTCTTTATTGAAAATTTTATTAAGCTGATGCACAAATTTCTGCGAAGGATCTATCAGCGCATCGATAGTTTCTAAACGCTTGTGAGCCCAAACAGAATGTTTTGATTTTTCTGATGCAACCGCATTTTCGTTATAACTAAAACGGTGATTACGCCATTCCTGAGCCAAATCGGCCCAATTAAAACTGTTAATCAAATAGTTATGAATAAAATTCTTTGTTTCAAAATGCAAGGAATGTTTTAAAACTTCTTCGGTCGCTTTGTTCAAAGCATAATCCATTACATCCTGATCGTTCGAAATACCATTCATTTGCAGCGGAGAAAGCAAAATAAGCCCATTTAAGGACGTTAAACGCGATAAAGCAACATATGCTTGTCCAGGCAAAAAAACTTGCGATACGTCGAGCGCAGCTTTCTCAAAAGTTAAGCCCTGGCTTTTGTGTACTGTAATTGCCCACGCCAACTTAAGCGGATAATGGGCAAATGTGCCCAGAACTTCTTCTTCTACTTCTTTTGTAAGATCGTTTACTTTGTATCGAATATTTTTCCATTCGTATTTCTCCACTTCAATGGTTTTATCTTCTTCCGGAAAATGTATAAAGATTTCTTCCGGTGAAAGCGATTTTACAACGCCCATTTTTCCGTTGAAGTAACGTTTCTCAAAAGACAAATCGTTCTTGACAAACATGACCTGAGCGCCCACTTTTAGCTTTAAATTTTCTTCAACCGGAAAAATTTTCTCCGGAAAATCTCCCACAATAAACGGTTGATAAGCAAATTCATTTCCGGCTAAATCTCCAATTGCCTGTTCGTTAATCGAATCGGCCTTAGCATTATGCGTGGTAAGTGTAATATATCCGGGATTATTTTTTAAGTCAAAATCCGGCTTAACATATTCGTTTAAAACCTGAATATCCTGAGGCGTGATCTGATTGTTTCGAAGATTGTTCAAAACGGATATAAAAGTATCATCAGACTGACGATAAATCTTTGATAGTTCGATATATAGCGGTGGGAATTGCTGAATTACATGCGAATGAAAAAAGAATTTTCCTTTGTAATAATTGCGTAAAGTTCGCCATTCTTCGTCCCTGATCACAGGAGGAAGTTGCAATAAATCGCCAATAAAAAGCACCTGAACTCCACCAAAAGGACGCGAAATTTTACGAACTGTCTGCATCATAAAATCGATAGCATCCAGTAAATCAGCACGAAGCATACTGACTTCATCAATAATCAAAAGTTCCATGTTTTTGATCACATTACGCTTAACATTGTTCATTTTAAAATGTCGGCGCAACGTCTCTTTATTCTCGAATTTCACCGTTTCAGTAAACTGAGAAGCCTCTTCATAAGACGGAATAAAGGCAGAAAATGGCAACTGAAACATGGAGTGAATCGTAACTCCGCCGGCATTTAGCGCCGCAATTCCCGTTGGTGCGACCACTACAGTATTTTTGTGCGTTGTGGCAATGATTTCGCGTAAAAGCGTAGTTTTTCCGGTTCCTGCTTTACCAGTCAGGAAGATCGATTTTTGCGTTTGATTGATGAATTGTAAGGTGTAAGCAGCTGCTTCTGTAACGTTTTGCATTGGGCGTGTATTGAAAAACTAAAAGTATCGCATTTTTATAAAAGAAAAAACCTAAATCTTGACAGATTTAGGTTTTTAATTTAGTTAGTTAGTTTGGTATTATTTTTTAACAGCTTCTCCTTCTTTTACTGCCGGTTTTTCTTCTGATTTTGGGCTTGATTTATACTTGTCATTCAGAGCTTTAATGATATCTTTTGTAATATCATATTTCTCTTCAGCGTATAAAATCGAAGCAGCATCACCAGTACCGTAGATATAAGAATAACCGTTTTTCTTACCGTAATCTTTGATGAATTTTTTAACTCCACTTACTAGAGAATCCATTTCAACACCACTTTCTTGTTGCAATTGCTGAGACAAAGCTTGTTGAGCATAACCCAATTGTTGTTCTCTTTTTTGCAATTCAGCACCTCTTTGTTGAGCCCAAGCCTGACCATTTGCCTGTGCCTGACTTTGAAAATTAGCAGCGTCTTGTTTAAAACGTGTAATCTCGGCTTGTAGTTGTCTTCCTTTTTCTTCAGCTTGCCCTTTGTATTTTGCTTCAAGGTCTTTTGCTTCAGTGTACTCTTTCATTAAAATTGAAGTATCTACGTAAGCTGTTTTTACTTCCTTTACTTCTGCAGTTTTAGTACATGAAACGGCGAAAATTGAAAGTGCGATAATTACTAATGCTTTTTTCATTTTTTGAATTTCTAATTTTTTAATGTATTGAAGACAAAAATATAAAAAAATAAATAGCATCAACATAAAGTTTAAAAAATGCTAGAATTTTATGATATTGTTTTTATTTATGGAAAGAAAAATGTCAATAATTCTACCCTATCAAAAGTGGCTTTCATAGCTTTTATTAGAAACATTATCTCAAAAAAGACATAATTACTCCTCACTTACACTAAAAAAACGCCAGAAATGCGCTTAAATTGCGTTTTACTTGTTTTTTAAGACATAAATGTGCGATGAATACTCTTTTGTACTCCCCGCTTTCAAATTTGATTTTAAACCAACAAAAAAAGCACTGATGTAATTCATTTTTCCGGTTTTGTATTTTTCAGATAATAAACTCACATAAAAAGAATCAAATTTCATCGGAAGCACTTTTTCTAATTTCATATCTACTTTTTCAAAAAGCGACTGAATGGCTTTTTTGGAGAAATGCCAAAAGTGAATTGGCACATCATAAGCTGCCCAAAAAGTTTTGTAATGTTGCGCGTCGTACGATTTAAAATTTGGAACCGCAACAATTAATGTTCCAGTTGGTTTTAATAAACGCTTCAATTCCTGAATTTGTAATTCTAAATTAGGAACGTGTTCCAAAACGTGCCACATCGTAATCACGTCAAATGAATTATTTTGAAGATCGCTAATTTCGTTCACAAAAGAAATCCCTTTTTGGATCGCAATATTTTTTGCTCTGTCGCTTGGTTCTACTCCAACAGTTTCCCAACCATTATTTTTTGCCGTCAATAAAAAATCTCCGGTTCCGGCACCAATATCTAAAATTCTTCCTTTTTGAGATTGTTCGCCGTTGATCAAATTCAGTTTATTTTTTAAAGCGATATTTTTCACAAAGTGATACGCTTTTTCAAATAATGAACGTTTGTTATCCGTGTGCGAAATATAATCTTCACTTTCGTAATATTTTCCAAGATTTTCTAAATCGGGTTGCGGAGATGTGATTAACATATCTAAAGTTTCATCATGATACAATTCGAAAATTTCTTTAGATACAGAATGGTCTTTTACAGTAAGAAAATGTTTTTTGTTTAAAACGTCCATTTTTAAATTTATAGGTATTTTGGTTTAATTTAAAGGCAAACCCTAAAACAAGAAATTCTGGTTTTAGGGTCTATTTTTTTATTATTTTTTTTTCAGCGTTTCCAATTAATTTTCACCGCCGAAAGTTTTTCATTTTCAATTCTTATTTCTGAACAAATTATAAAATCATTTTTAATATAAAATTGCATTGGCGATTTATAAAATGTTGCATTATGTTTTATTTCATTCTCCTGATCAATTACCCAACCATTCAAACTTGTATTATTCTTTTTTATTTCATTTATCAAAAGCGAACCATTTCCTCTTCCTTGTATTTCATGATCCAAAATTACAGCAAACCAATTTTCATTTTCTCTTAAAAAAGTAAAAGCCCAACCATTAATTTTATCTGAATCATCAAATAACAAATAATGTTTGGTTTCTAAAAGTCCGTTCAAATATAATTCGAAATCTGCAACAGTCTTGCATTTCAATCTTGCTGGATATTCATTATTCCAAAGTTCTCTTAAAATCTCTTTTTCTTCAACCGACAAACTTTCTCTTTCAATGATTTTCATAAAACAAAACTTTAGATTCTAACTTTTTTTGTCATTCCGAGGAACGAGGAATCTCCGTATCAAATTCGATAAAGATTGGTTTCCATTGATTGAGGAGTTACTTGCGGAGATTCCTCGTTCCTCGGAATGACAAACTATATCAAATTAGTTTCACGTGGAACATGTTTTAGATTATCGGTAAAAATCAAACACAAATTCGTTTCACGTGGAACAATTCATCTTATCCTGCATTGAAACAAAAATTAAAATAGATTAAAAATAGTTTCACGTGGAACAATGATTCCAAATATCACATCCCAACAAACTTGAAACCTGAAACAAACAAAACCTGAAACAATTTTCTACCTTCCCATATAAATCAACAAAACCGAAATATCACTTGGTGATACTCCGCTTATTCTTGAAGCTTGAGAAATTGTTACAGGACGAATCTTGCTCAACTTTTGTTTTGCTTCAATCGACATTGATTTAATTTTGTTGTAATCGAAATTCTCGGGAATTTTCACTTCTTCTAAACGAGTTAGTTTATCAGCGTTGTTTCTTTCCTTTTCGATATAACCAGAATATTTGACCTGGATTTCGGCTTGTTCCAAAATTTCCTGATCAACATCATTTGCTTCAATATATTCCTTTACTTTTTCAAACTTCATCATATCCTCTAAATCGATTTGTGGACGAGAGAATACTTTAAACATTTTATCACCTTGTGTTATTGGAGCTGTTTCTTTTGATTCTAAAATCGGATTTGTCTCCGCAACCGAAACACTTGTCTCTTTAAAGAAAGCAACCATTTTTTCAGATTCATTCAGTTTCTTCTCCATTCTGCGTAAACGTGCTTCAGAAGCCAAACCAATTTCGTGAGACATTGGCGTCAATCTGAAATCGGCATTATCCTGACGCAACAATGTTCTATACTCTGCTCTTGATGTAAACATACGATATGGTTCTTCTGTTCCTTTCGTAATCAAGTCATCAATCAAAACTCCAATATAAGCTTCGTCACGTTTTAAAATCAACGGCGCTTTTTCATGCACTTTTAAATGCGCATTTATTCCGGCCATCAAACCTTGCGAAGCTGCTTCTTCATATCCTGTTGTTCCGTTTATTTGTCCGGCAAAATATAAACCTTCAACCAACTTCGTTTCCAAAGTATGTTTCAATTGTGTTGGCGGG
The DNA here is from genome assembly GCF_046825355.2 of Flavobacterium sp. C3NV. Lineage (NCBI taxonomy): Bacteria > Pseudomonadati > Bacteroidota > Flavobacteriia > Flavobacteriales > Flavobacteriaceae > Flavobacterium > Flavobacterium sp. C3NV. The sequence goes on from NZ_JBKQBJ020000009.1 coordinate 219,393, forward strand.
AAGTAATCATACTCGATTGCATAACCCGGACGGAAAAATTTCACATTCTCAAATCCAACAACAGAACGCAATGCTTTAAATTGAATATCTTCAGGAAGTGAAGTTGAAAATCCGTTTACATAAACCTCACAAGTATTCCAGCCTTCCGGCTCCACAAATAATTGGTGACGTTCTTTATCAGCAAAACGATTTATCTTATCTTCTATCGAAGGGCAATATCTTGGGCCAAGACTTTTGATTCTTCCGTTAAACATTGGCGAACGATCAAAACCTTCTCTCAAAATATCATGAACATCCAGCGACGTGTATGTCATGTGACAAGATCTTTGATGCGTTAGCGGAACGGTTAAATCCGAATAAGAAAACTTATCCGGTTTTGCATCTCCCTTTTCTTCGTTCATTTTCGAATAATCCAAAGAACGTCCATCAACTCTTGGTGGCGTTCCTGTTTTCATTCTTCCTGACTCAAATCCAACTTTTACTAAATCTTCGGTAATTCCGGTTGCAGCACTTTCTCCTGCTCTTCCTCCTCCAAATTGTTTTTCTCCAATATGAATCAAACCATTCAGAAAAGTTCCATTTGTCAACACAACCGACTTAGAACGAATCTCAACTCCCAACGAAGTTTTGATTCCTTTTATTTTTCCATCCTCGATAATCAAACCTTTTACCATCTCTTGGTAGAAATCCAAATTTGGAGTTCCCTCCAACATCATTCTCCACTCTTCGGCAAAACGCATTCGATCACTTTGAACTCTCGGCGACCACATTGCAGGTCCTTTCGATTTGTTCAACATCTTGAATTGAATTGCCGTGCGATCGGAAACAATTCCTGAGTATCCACCAAGCGCATCAATTTCACGCACTATTTGTCCTTTTGCAATTCCTCCCATCGCTGGGTTGCAAGACATCTGTGCAATGTTCTGCAAACTCATTGTAACCAATAAAGTTTTGGATCCTAAATTTGCGGCCGCTGCCGCGGCTTCAGATCCGGCATGACCTGCACCAACTACAATAACATCGTATTCTTCTAAAAACATTTTGTTTTATTATTCTCCGGAAACCGTTTAAGGCAGTTCTCAGAATTAACTTCTTCACTCTTTTTGTTCCACGTGGAACGGCGCTAACGCGCAAAATTTAAATCTTTCAAATTCAAATCACAACTAGAAAATCTCAAATTCTGATCTCACACGTAATAACATGTTCCACGTAGAACTTTGCACTTCGCAAAACAAGAATCAAAATTTCAAACACTCATCTAAAAAAAACAATATCTGTTCCACGTGGAACAGATTAAAAAAAATACATTCGATCCAAAAATTTCAAACAAAATTCAAACCTAAAAAATAGATTTATCATGTTCCACGTGAAACACTTTTATGTTTTTTCTAAAAATTTGTTTCACGTGGAACTTTTTTAAAAAACAAACTCGAAACGTTCCACGTGAAACATCTTAATTAAAACTCTTGACATTTCACATAAAGGATTCAAATATTAAACTGTTCCACGTAAAACAACTTATTTATTTTTACCTAAAAACTTATTTATGTTTCACGTGGAACAAGAATAAATATAAAATTAAAGAGATGTTTAATTACTGTTCCACGTGAAACATCGCAATCTTCTCATCTTCTTTAGAGCGCATAAGTTCCGCCTCAGCTTCACTTTTATCTTTATATCCACAGTAATGTAATATACCGTGCGCAAGAACACGTTTCAATTCTTCTTCAAAAGAAACATTAAAATCCTTTGCGTTGTCTTCTACTCTTTCAACAGAAACAAAAATATCTCCGTTTAGTTCATTACCAACTGTGTAATCAAAACTGATAATATCTGTTAGTGTATCGTGATTTAGATATTCTACATTTATCTTGTGAAGATATTCATCATCACAAAAAATGTAATTTATTTCTCCTTCGTTCTTACTTTCAGAAACGATTACAGCACTTAACCAATCTGCAAAGGCTTGTTCGTTATCTAAAGTAAATTCGGTTTCGTAATTAAAATTGATCATTTTGTATTAAAATATTCTTGAACCTTTTGATTAAAATTCGAGCGCAAAGGTAGTGATTGTCTGTTTAATATCTCTACACTGTTTAAATAATCCAATAGTGAACTTGGTAATGCATTTGTTCTATTAGAAAATTCAGCTTTATTAGTTTCAGATTGGCGCTTTGTATCCTGACCTTGTTGTTGAACTGCATTATTTAATTTTAATAATTCTTGTTGAATGTTAAGTATACGTTGCAAGTTCTCATTCTTAAAACCTTTATTTAAAAGTTGCTTTTCAGAAGCTTTCATTTGATCAATTACAGATTTACCCTGAGAATCCAAACCTTGTTTGGCTAATTCTTTTTGTAATGCTTCACGAAGTTTTACTTGTTCTTTATAGATTTCCATAATAGCTTCTGCATCTCCTTCTCCGTCATCACCATCTTTTCCGTCATTTCCTTTACCTCCATTTTTATCTCCTTTACCATCTTTTCCCTGACCACTTTTACCTTGCCCTTCTTTTCCTTGTCCTTGCTTTCCATCTCCAGATTTACCTTGTTGTCCTTCGCCCGGTTTATCTCCGGGTTTATCTCCGGGTTTCATTCCTTCTTTCATTTTATCAGCAAGGCCTTTTTGCTTTTGAATAATATCCGGCAATTGCATTCCTTGTCCGTCACCCGGTTTTGGTTTTCCTGCTCCCGGTTTCGACATAGACATCTGCATATTATTTAATAAATCACTTAAAAAATCAGCTAATTTATTCGCAGAAGAAACTGCATATTGTTGGTGCGAAACTCCTTTTGGAACCTGAACATCGCTTAAAGTTTCAATAGCTTTATCTATATTGTACTGTACATTTCCAATTTCTTTCGTTACATCTTCAGCAACTTTTGGGTTACGTAATGACAATGCAAACAAACTATCATCGACATGTTTGAACTGTTGTTTCAAGTTTTGCTGCACTTTAATATTCTTTGTAAAAGCCGAAGAACCCAGTTTCATAGATTTAAATTGTTTCATAACATCTTCCTGAGACAATGAATAAGCAAGAAGATTATCCAAAACCTGACGAAGCATTGCAACATCTTCTTCTAGTTGTTCTTGTTCACCACCTTCCATACTTGAATCCATTTGCTCTGCCATACTCTTCATTTTTTTGGCAGCACTTTTTTGTTTTGGCTTAGCCGAAGAAGAATTCTTTTTACTTAATTCTTCAGAAGCTTTCTTCAAATCCTCCTTCACATCTTTCTCTTTTGAAGCATCAGCAGGAATATCCAAAGGCGCTTTTAAAGTTTTATTTTCTTCTTTCAGATCTTTTAAATCTTCCTGAATTTTATCAAAAGCTTTATTAATATCGTCTTGCTTCTCTTGTGTGTTTTCTTTTTCTTTATTCGAAAGTTGCTCTTGTTGGTCTGCAAGTTTTTTTAATTTATCTGCAACTTGTTCAGCTTTTTTAGAAACATAAAAACGTTTGGTTAGTTCAACCAATTGCTCCAGATTACGAGATTGGTTCTTGCTGATTTGTTTAAACTTTTCCATCTTATCAAACAAATCTTCACTATTCAATTTATCATTTAAGTTCTTCAATTCATCCATCAACTTCTGATTCTTTTCTAGATCTTTCTCTGCATTTTCTAAACGCTTTTGCAAATCATCAGCTGTTTTGTCTTTCTTTTCAGATTGAAATTTATCCAGATTCTTGTTCATTTTCTCTGCAAACTGTTTCATCATTTCGTCTTGTTGTTTCTGACGTTTGATAAAATCATTTACTTTTTGCTGATCTTTAAACTCTAAATTATCTTTCTCTTTTCCTGCTTTCTGAATCTTATCCATTTCAGAAAATTGCTTGGTTTGATTCTTTAAAGACTTTTCTAAACTATTGATGTTTTCATTTTGTTGTTGTAATTCCATATCGTGAACTTCATCAGTAGTCGAAACACGATCAGAAAAAACAGAAGACTTTGTACTCTTGAAACCATGCGGTGCATCGTTATCAAAAACCTCAAAATAGTATTCGTAAGATACTCCTTCCTGCACGGCAAGATTACTTGGGAAGTTAAAAACAAACTGATCAAATACTCCAGACTTCACAGGAATGGTTCCACGCTTGGCAGTGTTTGGTTTGTTACGTTCGTAATACACAACCTGAAGTTTTGATAAACCATAGTCATCACCTAACCTACCCAAAACATAATTTTTATCCAGCTTTAAACTGTCCGGTGCAGGACTAACTGCGATTGTTGGATGCTGATCTTTGATCACCGATAGCTGATAATCCAGTTTTTCGTAGTTTTTGACTTTATTATTCGATGTAAGAATTTGATATTCTGTATTTTGACTGATATTTTTAGCCAATTTAAACTCATTTTCGGCTTTATTGAACTTAAAAGTCGCATTATCATCTTTCCAAACAATTTCCTGAGTCGCTTGTGTATTCATTTTCCAGGTTACAAAAGTTCCTTCGGGTACGATTGCATTTCCTGTTCCCTGAATTGTTTCTGATTTTTTCTTTAGATAAGATGGAAAATTCAATACCATTTCGAAGTTAGCAATCGATGGAACCGTGATTACTTTCAACTCGTATTCCTCTGAAGAAACTGAATTTCCTTCAAAAGAAAATTCAACATTCGATACGGGTTTCTCAATCTTGAATTCAAACTTTCCGGGTTGAGAAGATTCCATAAAATAACTTTCGTTTCCAATATGAATCATTACATTTTCCGGAACAACATTTCCAACAGATTCCATCTTGATCACGAAATCTTTGTTTTGCTCAGTCTGCAAATTCTGATTTAGAACTACAAATTTGAATGGAGCCGGAGGTAAAAATGTAGCATTGAAATGCACTACTCTATTTAAACTTTGAGAAATGACATTGCTATTTCCTGAAATATAAAACACCGCAAAAAGCAAAATTGGAATAATAGCTAATGGTAAATATTTTTTATTTGTTTTAAAATTGATAGCGTTCCCGAATGGAATTGGCTGCAACGAATTTGCTTTTTGTTCTATCGAAGCCAACATCAACTCTGAACTTTCTGTCGAATTATCAGAAGCTGACAATTGCAAAAAGTTAGTCAGCTTATCACTTACTTCTGTAAAATGATTTCCGATAATTGTTGAAGCCTGATTATAATCGATTCCTTTTTGAAGTTTAAACAACTTAAAAATCGGGAACAAAATAAAACGAAACAATAGAAATACTTCTACTCCTATAAATACCCAGAATAATAATGTTCTTCCTAATGGTTTTAACCAAAGAAAATATTCTATAAAAAGCGTAAACAGAAAGTACAATAATCCAAAACCAATAAAAAGAAGTGCTCCTTTTATCAATTCATTGGTATAATATTTCTTTATAAAAGCTTCTAACTTTTGGTATATAGCAGATGTTGTTTTCAAAGTGAATCTGTTTTATTTATAACCCATAAAAGTAGTAATTTTAATAATACCATTTAAGATTCTAAGTTACTAAGGCACTAAGGTTCTAAGATTGAAAAATCTGAAATCAATAATCTAAATTCCAAAAAAATAAATTCCAAATTCCAACTTCAACACTATCTTGGAATTTGGAATTTAAAAAAAATTGGAATTTATCTAAAGTTGTATCTTTGCATCAAAATTTAAACAAATGTCAAAGCAAGTTCGTGTGCGTTTTGCACCAAGTCCAACAGGACCTTTACATATTGGCGGCGTTCGTACTGCCCTATTTAATTATTTATTTGCCAAAAAAAACAATGGTGTTTTTTATTTAAGAATTGAAGATACAGATCAAACCCGTTTTGTTCCTGGTGCCGAAGCTTATATTATGGAAGCACTGGAATGGTTAGGAATTTCTCCTGAAGAAACTGTTGGGAAAAATGAAAAATTTGGTCCGTACAGACAAAGTGATCGTAAAGAATTGTACCAAACTTATGCTGATCAACTGATCAATTCAGGTTGGGCATATTATGCTTTTGATACTCCGGAAGCTCTTGATGCATTAAGAAAAGAACAAGAAGCTGAAGGAAAAACATTTATTTACAATCATACGATCCGTGAAAAGCTGGATACATCTTTAGTAATTTCTACTGAGGAAATTGCTAAAAGAATTGCAAATGGAGAACATTATGTTATCCGTTTTAAAACTCCGGTTGATGAAACTTTACATTTGAAAGATATCATTCGTGGTGATGTAAAATTTGAAACGAGTTTACTTGATGACAAAGTATTGTTTAAAAGTGACGGAATGCCAACGTACCATTTAGCGAATATTGTTGATGATCATTTGATGGAAACTTCACATGTAATTCGTGGTGAAGAATGGTTGCCTTCGATGCCTCTTCACGTTTTATTGTACAGAGCTTTTGGTTGGGATGCTCCTGAATTTGCACATTTACCTTTGATTTTAAAACCAGTTGGAAACGGAAAATTATCAAAAAGAGATGGTGATAAATTAGGATTTCCTGTGTTCCCATTAGAATGGAAAACCGAAGAAGGGATTTCATCTGGTTACAGAGAGAAAGGATTTTTCCCGGAAGCAGTTATAAATTTCCTTGCTTTATTAGGTTGGAATGACGGAACTGATAAAGAATTATTTTCATTAGAAGAATTAGTTGAGTCTTTCGACTTGAACAGAGTTCATAAATCTGGGGCTAAATTTGATCCGGAGAAAAACAAATGGTTCAATCACCAATATTTAATCAAACAAAATAATGAAGATTTAGCGAAAAGCTTCACTCCTATTTTGGTAGAAAAAGGTGTTGATGTTTCTAAATATGACGTTACAAGAATTGTTTCTTTGATTAAAGAAAGAGCTCATTTTGTTTCTGAATTTTGGGATCTTACTGATTTCTTTTTCCAGGCGCCAACATCATATGATGAAAAAGCAAGTAAAAACTGGAAGGAAGAAACACCGGCTTTAATGCAGGAATTGATTTCGACTCTTGAATATATTGATGGTTTTGATTCTGCAAATATCGAAGCAATTGTAAAAGACTGGTTGACTAAAAACGAAATTGGAATGGGTAAAGTAATGCAGCCTTTCCGTCTAAGTTTGGTTGGAGCTCTTAAAGGTCCTCACCTATTTGACATTGTTGAAATCATCGGAAAAGAAGAAACTATTTCGAGAATTCAGAAAGCGATATCAACATTATAATTTTTTTTTACCATTAAGAGATTAAGAAAAATTAAGTCAGGCTTTATGAACTTAATATCTTAATGGTAAAATAATCTAAGCGCTAAGAACATTATTAAAATGTACTTAGCGTTTTTTTTACGCTAAAAAAAATTGAATTTGGCAGATTATTCGTAATTTACCAGATCATAAAAACTAAATCAATATCATCATGAATCCAGCACTTATTATCTTTTTAGTCCTTGCTTTCTTTATTTTCATGTCTTCTTTTTTTACTGTAAAGCAACAATCTTCTGTTGTAATCGAAAGATTTGGTAAATTTTTAAGCGTCAGAAATTCGGGTTTACAACTTAAAATTCCGATAGTCGACAGAATTGCAGGACGCGTAAATCTTAAAATTCAACAGTTAGATGTTATCATCGAAACCAAAACCAAAGACAACGTTTTTATCAAAATGAAAGTTTCGGTTCAGTTTAAAGTTATTCAGGAAAAAGTATATGATGCTTTTTATAAACTGGAATATCCACACGATCAGATTACCGCTTATGTTTTTGATGTTGTTCGAGCTGAAGTTCCTAAACTAAAACTGGATGATGTTTTTGAAAGAAAAGATGATATCGCCATCGCAGTAAAAAGAGAATTGAATGAAGCCATGACTACTTACGGATATGATATTATCAATACTTTAGTAACAGATATTGATCCGGACATTCAGGTAAAAAATGCCATGAACAGAATTAATGCTGCCGACAGAGAAAAAACAGCTGCTGAATTTGAAGCTGAAAGTTCAAGAATCAGAATCGTTGCAAAAGCAAAAGCTGAAGCAGAAAGTAAACGTTTACAAGGTCAAGGTATTGCAGATCAGCGTCGTGAAATTGCAAGAGGACTTGTAGAAAGTGTTGAAGTTTTGAACAGCGTTGGTATTAATTCTCAGGAAGCTTCTGCCCTAATTGTTGTAACTCAACATTATGATACATTGCAGGCAATTGGTGCCGATGCCAATTCGAACCTAATCTTGTTGCCAAACTCACCACAAGCAGGAAGTGATATGCTAAACAATATGGTTGCATCATTCTCAGCATCAAATCAGGTTGGTGAAATGATGAAGAAAAACAACAAGAAAATAGAGAAGAAATCAAAACCAATTCAACCCCAATCTGGTTATGAAGATGATATCTTACCAGAAACAGAACAATAACATAAAACAAAAAAGAGGCTTAATTGCCTCTTTTTTTATTGATAAACCAATTGATAATATAGGGTAAAATTGATTGTAAAATCTGTGGGTATGATCTGGTGAAATATTCTTTATAAGAAGAAAAAACTCCGCCAACTATACTTTGTGGTGTAATAGATTCCTTTGTTCTTTGAAAACTTAAAACCAATTTCTGGTAATTAATCTCTTTCTCCAGTTTCAAAATTTCAAGATCTCTTTCGATTTCTGCGTATGATGAGTATTTTTTATTTTCCATAATTAGTCATTAAAAAAGATTTCTGAAAATTTCTCTAATATCGGACCTTCAACAACTTTATCTTTCAGGAAGAAAAGTAAAATTGTAAAGATTAAATAGATCCCTCCTACTGCCAAGAAACCAAGTGCGTTACTTTCGAACAAAGATCCAAAAGCATATGCTGCAGCAAAAGATCCAAAAATCATCACCATACTAAAACACAATAAAATCAAAGTAAACTTTAAAATTAAAGTTGTTGATTTCATGGCCACCTTAAAACCCCAAAGTTTATAATAAGCTAAATGACTTTCCATATAAACTTTAGCCTGATCCTGAATATTCTCGGTGTTTTCTTTTAATTCTTCAAATGCCATAATTGTAATTTTAATTAAAAAAAGAAGCACAAAACTCATGACTTAATAACTGCACTCGATTATTCTAAAATTAAAATAACCAAAACAATCATCAAAATCACATTGAGCTTTGTGCTTCCTGGATTATTATTTTTGAAGCTTAGCGTTTTGCGCTTTTAAGTCAGCTAATTTAGATTCCAAAAAACCAATTACTTCTTCAGTTTTATAACTCATGTTCGAAAGTAACTCGCCATAAGTTCCGTCTAAATTTTCTTTTGCTTTTGTAAATTTTTCACGTAGAACTTCAGAACTTGCCGAAAGTGAATCTTGCAAATTATGTTTTGCATCATCTAAACCTTCTTTAAGTTTAGCACGGGTTTTTGATCCTTTATCCGGAGCAAATAAAATTCCGATTGCTGCTCCTACTGCAGCACCAGCTAAAATTGCTGCAACTGTATTTACGTTTTTTGACATAATATTAAAATTTAAATGAATACTAAAGGTACTGTTTTTTTGAATTATAAATTATTGGTTAATTGTAATTTAATAAAAATTAACAATAAATTTAATACACATAAGCTACAGCTTCATACTTACCATCTGCTTTTTCAACAATACTCACAAACGGATATCCGTTTGAAGCAGATTGTGTCTTGATTCTCATAGCAGTCTGATTTTTATTTGCAATTGGCGGTTCTCCTTTTGTCTTTGTCGAGACTCCTGAAAAATTGGCCACTTGTTTTAAACCTATTGTCTTGTCCTGAGATAAAACCGTTACGAATTTATAATCTGATTTTGAATCTACTATCACTTTATCAGAAACTTTCTGAGTTTGATTAGATTGTTTATTGGTAATTTTTGAAACTGCATATTTGCTAATTTTATGTTCTTCGGCACTTCCGTTCAAGGAATAATAAACCAAATCATTTTCGGCTTTTATAAAATTAACATCCAGTTCTTCACCATTGTGTTTTGTAATTTGGTGTGTTTGAGAAATTGCAATATTTGCAAATAAAATCGATAGCGTAAAAAATAGAATTTTCATAATATTAAAATTTAAGGATTAAAATTGTTTCTGTCAAAACGAAAGACAAAATTTCAAATAAGCCGTTAAAATTAATTTCATGAAATTTTCAAATTATGAAATACCCTCTGAAAAATACTTTTACGCTAGAAGTATTATCAAAATACAATCACAATTACAATCGACCATAAAACCAATCTTTAGAATTCATATTTAGAATTAACCCTAAAACCAAAAATTATGCATTTTTAAATTTTAGAAAAATTCAGATTCGATTCTTAAGTGAAATTAAAAATTTTACACTTTAGATTTGACCTTTTGATAAAAATACCAACTTTATAAACAATTGTATGTTAACAACCCGTTAAACTAAGAAAATAGAGCTCAAAAACTTAAATAAAGCTTAAAAAACGACAATAATTCAAAAGATGATTAATGACATGGAAGAAATTAAAAAATAGCTTAAAATCAATTTATGAAGGCTGTTTTTAATTAGATTCATCTATTAAAAATATATTTTGCAT